>DASVTG010000763.1:0-9944 GCA_036387695.1 Hymenobacter sp.
ACACTGTTACGCAATTCACCGCTTACGACAAGCTGTCCATCATGAACTACCCCATTCCTGCTGACCTGCTGACCGACGCTAGCCAAGTAGTGGAATGGCCTAATAGCCTTTCGGCGACAGACATCACTTTCATCGGCCGCATCTACCCGCCGCCGGTTCTGCTTCCTAAGTAGCTGTGAAATGGCCAGTATTTGCTTGCGCCTTGAAAAAGGGCGGTGGTCTAATCCAGGATGGATTCGTATAGTGGCAGATGGTAAGGACTCAACATACGTGCGCCAAATGCGGTAGCGAGCAAATTCAGCGCAACGGGCACAGCGGCGGCCATGCCCGCTACCGTTGCACTGGCTGCGGACACCAGGCCCGGTTTGTGCCCGCCGCGGCCGAGCGGGCGGCCCGCTACGGCCAAGTGGAAAAGCTCTTGGCCGAGCGCAACTCGCAGCGCAGCATCGTGCGCGTGACGGGCGTTTCGCGCATGACCGTAGCCAAGCTGGCAAAAAAAAGCGCAACAGCCAAGCCCGCCCTTGCCGCGTCTGCGGCCGAAAAAGGCGCAACGCCAGCGGTGGGAAGCGCTGGAACTGGATGAGATGTGGACGTTTGTGGGCCTCAAGCGGCGAAAAGCGTGGCTGTGGCTGGCCGTCGAGCGCGCCAGTCGGCGCGTCGTGGCCTGGGTGCTGGGCCGCCGCGACGCGGCCACGGCCCGGCGGCTGTGGGCGGCGTTGCCCAAACGCTACCAGCGGCACTGCTGGTATTTCACCGACCTGTTTCCGGCCTACGCGCAGGCGTTGCCCACCGGTCCGCACCGGCCTTGCCCCAAGGGCGAAGGGCAGACCAACATTGTGGAAGCCTTGATTTGCTCCTTGCGCCAGCGCTGCGGCGTGCTCGTGCGCAAATCCTGCTCCTTCAGCAAATCCCTGACCATGCACACGGCGCGAATCAAAATTTGCATCGACCGGCATAACCAGAGTGCCATCCTTAGTTAGACCACCGTCGTCGAAAGCCCTGGCCGCTCTTCACGCAAACAGAACTTTTTTGCGCACTCACCCCAAAACGTGGCACTACTGAGAAGCCGAACCGCAAGGCTCGATTTCTTGGTAGTTGAATTAACAAAGGCCGCCTCATCCCAGTTTATTGCGCCGCGCGTGTTCCTCAAAACAACAAGCTGCGATGCTCCAGATGGCGACCCCAACGCGCGACGCGGCACGGGTGGCGGTTCTTTCAGTCATTGACAGTGAAATCTTCATTAAGTTGTTTCAGCGCGCGCCGGCGACTCTTGCTGCCTGCGCGATGTCAGCCCGCTCAAGGCCTCACGTTTTGCTTCTTTCTGGCCTTGCCCGTTCGACTCAATGCGGCCCGTTCTCATAACGCTACGCCACCCAAGCAGCTTGGCGGCCTTTTCCCAACACCTTTTTGGTGCCAATGCGTTAGAAGGGTTCTGTATCACGCCGCCCTTTTGCTGCCCGCATGCCCCTCCCCAACCCTCGCCTTGCCCTTGTGCTTTTAATCATTGGTTTTGGCACTGGCCCCATTCTCCAACTGATGGCCCAACCCGCCCCGTCCATCTTCGCCGGCTCGGCCACGCCGCAGCTGGTGGCGCGGCAGTTCAAGTTCACCGAAGGCCCCGCCGCGGACAAGGCGGGCAACGTTTTCTTTACCGACCAGCCCAACGACAAAATCTGGAAGTACGACACCAGTGGCAAGCTGAGCGTCTTCCTCGAGCCATCGGGCCGCGCCAATGGGCTGTATTTTGATAAACAGGGCAACCTGCTGGCCTGCGCCGACGAGCAAAACCAGCTCTGGTCCATTGCGCCCAATGGCACCGTGGCCATTCTCCTGAAGGACGTACAGGGCCACCGCCTCAACGGCCCGAACGACCTCTGGCTGCACCCCGGCAGCGGCGGCGTTTATTTCACCGACCCCTATTACCAGCGCGACTACTGGACGCGCACCGCCCCCGACCCCGACCTGGGCGGGCAAAAGCTATATTACTTGCCCAAAGGCCAGGTGCAACCCGTGGTGGTTGACGACCAACTGCAGCAGCCCAACGGCATCATCGGCACGCCCGACGGCCGCCAGCTCTACGTGGCCGACATCAAAGCCAACAAAACCTACCGCTACCAGATTGCGGCCGACGGCCAGCTCACCAACCGCCAACTGTTCGTGCCGCAGGGCTCCGACGGCATGACCATCGACAGCGAGGGCAACGTTTACCTCACCGGCAAGGGCGTCACCGTCTACAACTCCGCCGGCCAGCAAATCCAGCACATCGACGTGCCCGCCGACTGGACGGGCAACGTGTGCTTCGGCGGCAAAGACCGAAAAACGCTGTTCATCACCGCTTCCGACGCCGTGTTTATCCTGCCCATGCGGGTGAAAGGGGTGCAATAAGCCTTCTGAGAGCACCAAGCCGCGGCCGCGTAGGTGGATGCGGTGGCGCTATCCACGGGCGGCAAGAAACGGTTCGTATCAGGGCTGAATGCAGTCGGCTGCGGTCGACTTGTACTTGGCCAATTGCTTTAAAGAACGGCCCACCAGGGCCGTCCAGCGCCCCTGTTGGAAAAGGTCATTTCCCGCGTAGGTATCCTCGTCGTACATCGCTTGTAGGCTATCTTCTTCCTCATATGTGCAGACTATTTCTGCCGTGATTTCGGGGCCGGAGAGGCTCTTTTTACGGGCGGCATAAGTGGCGAGCAGGCGCCGAATTTTCCGGCCCGTCAGCTCCACTATATCAAAGTGCAGTTGCTCGTGTGCCACCGTGTAAGAAATGTCCATGTCGGCTGTTTTATTCATCCAAGACTTAGCTTTGTAAAACTCAACGCGAACCATAACTCCTTTCTGGCCAGTTGATTTAACAAAGTCATAAACGACTGCATTTGCTTCCGTGGTTGCCCCCAGAAATGTGCCTGGCAATGAGTCTGCTTCTGGCAAAATGGGGCGATTTTTCGCTTGAAAATCTTCCTCATCCAGCGTACGGCCCTCCTGCCAGCACACGACGTTACTAGTTGCTGAGCGCGGCAAGGGATTCTGTGCCCAGCCAAATGCCGGCAGCAGGGCGCAGAACACGGCCATAAGCACCCTCGCATTCATGCCCTTAAGGGTTAGAAAACGTGACTGTGACGCTGCGGCGCGTGCGCTGCTCCGGAAACACGCGACCGCGCTTGCAACTGATGCGCCTTGGGTCAATTCCCTTGCTGACGAGGTAGCACTTGATGGTTTGCGCCCGAGCATCCATAAACTGCCCTAGCGAGTTGTAGTTCTCCAAATTGTCGGGCGACAGCATCGGAAAAGGCGCATCTTGAAACGCCCGTGCCGCCGGCCCCCGGCCAGATAGGACCGGGCTGAGCGTTTTCGGGCCATCCATATTGCCCTCCAAGGTAATGTGCATCTTCGGGAACTGCTTTAGCGTCTTCTCCATTCCCTCCAATGCCTTGCTGGGTGCGTTGCTTAGCCGCGCCGACGCAGCAACAAACTGGATGGTTTGTTCAAGCGGTGTGTTTAGCAGTGGCAACCGCACGACTGTCTTTTTCGGAGCGGCTCTAGGGTAAGTCCGAGGTGCGTAATAGTCAGTAGCCAACGGAATAGCTGCCAGCTGCGGCGGCAGCTCGTACATGCCCGGCTCTATCTCCACCATTACCCTGCGGCTGGCCAGCCGGCCAATGGCCTCCCGGTTGTCGGGCTCGTCCGGGTCCCGGGGCTCGGGCTTCGGGCTGGGCTTGTTGTGGTCGAATCGGTTGCGGGGTACGTAGTTGACGTAAGAGTTGGGCTTGCAATGCGTTGGGTCGCGCCACTTGCCCTCCCGCTCTTTCCCCAACAGGAACATGACCCCGTCTTTGGCGTGGCGCCAAAAGTCAAGCAAGAAATGCCGGCTGTGAAACGGCCCCGGCCCGCTGGTGTACAGCACGGCTTGGGAAGGGGCAAAATCAAAAACATACTCCACCTCAATGGCTTCGTTTTTAAGGCTGAAGGCGGAGGGAGAGCCCGCCGCGCCCATGCGGGCCAAGCGGGCCGTGCCGCTGGCGAGCAAGCCGCGTCGAATGGTGTCGGTACGATTGGGCATACGAGCGAGCGTTTGGACCTGCGGAGCGCGCCGGGCTTTCCGCGGGGTGTTGCCCCGGCAATGTAAGCAACTTCCCTTTAGCCCAGCTTCTTGTAGCGCACGCGCTTCGGTTCCACGTCGCCCAGGCGCTTGGCCTATTACTTCACACAGTGAGCGACCTACTCTTTTTGTTCAAAAGCCTCGCTTTGTGCTACAGGAGCGGGGGGCTGCCATAATTTCTGCGGACTCACAATAGGTAGCAGCGCCTTGTCGAAAGAAGTTCCTGATAACCTTGCCTGAAAAATTCCACGCACAGTGGAGTAGGCAATGCTCACTGCTGTCCAACCTAATTCAACCGGCAGAGCGTTGTTCTTGCGAAGCGCCTGTAAGCCGTCGTAATGAAAAACTACAGCTACTACCATTCGGGCTTTTGCTTTCGCGGAGGCTTTACCAGGACTTGCTAACACTCGAGCACTGACATCAATCTGCATATCAACCCGCAAAAGCTCTGGCTGATTCTCTGTGAACAACACGTTAGAAGTTGCCCTGAATTGGTAACGTGGGGTATCAGCAATGGCTGGCATTGCGTCATCCAGCGTCAGTCGTAGCAAATGCGTCTCTTTCAGTTTGAGTGCGCTTACAGTAAAGCCGTCAGCGGGAGCAGAGATGTTTTTTTCAGGCATTACGCAGCAGAAAGCGAAAATTCAGGTAGATTAGTCGCCATTGCAGCATTAGCACTTTTATGGCGATTAACAGTTACAGTCTGAAAAGGAGCCGGAGCCCAGCGGTCAGCCATATCAACCGCTTTCGAGGCGCGTTCTGGCTTTAACGCTGCTGGCAACTGTCCATCACGGAAAACCAGCACTAAGTCTTCTTCAAGCACGGCCTCAATGCGAGTCAGTGTTTTTAGAGTGAAGTTGTGCAAACCACTCAACCACCGACTGACTTCAGATTCCTTTTTGCTTAGTAAATTAGCTAAATCGCATTGATTCAATCCTTTGCGATTCATTGCCGAACAGATAAGGTCGGAAATCTGCATGGATTTATCCACGAAGCGTTTTTCTTCTTCACGGGGTTGGGCTTGGGCAAGCAAATCAGCCAGCGTATTCATCATCGGGTATCTCAAGTTCAAGGGCGTATACTTCTGTTGTATTCGCTGGTAGTAGTTCAGGGGTTACGCGGTGCCGCTGTAAGGCCTGTACTACGTGGTTCATTAGCGTGAAGTGAAGCAGACAATCGGGACTTTCTTGTATGGTCTGCGCCGTCTTGATACCGCCGCCGCATAGGAGTAATGCTTGGTCATTGAAACGGTAACAGTAAAGGCGAAATGGACCTTTGTCGATGGGTAAAGCTACTCCTTTGCCCTCCCGTGGACGGAACGACCTTTCCAAAGCTCCTTCCAATCGGGCAATGCGGTCCAGCCAGTCGAGCAAGGTGCGTAAAGCAAAACCAAAACGTTTATCGGTTGCATAACGGGGTAAGCCCATCATTCGATTAAAGAAGCGGGTAGTCTCTGATTGAGACTGCTCAGGCATGCGTATTGAATACAGTCGGGCCTTAGGACCCTGAGCAAACCACAAGACTTCAACTCGAATCTTCACTTAAAAGTTAAGACAAAGGTAGAAAATAATATTGTTTCGTCAAGTGGACTATTGACAGTTGCTAGCTACCCCAGCTTCTTATACCGCACGCGCTTCGGTTCCACGTCGCCCAGGCGCTTGCGCTTGGCTTCCTCGTAGTCCGAGAAGTTGCCTTCGAACCACACCACTTCCGAGTCGCCCTCAAAAGCCAGAATGTGCGTGGCCAGCCGGTCTAGGAACCACCGGTCGTGGCTGATGATGACGGCGCAGCCGGCGAAGTTCTCCAGCGCGTCTTCCAGCGCCCGGATGGCGTTTACGTCCAGGTCGTTGGTGGGCTCGTCAAGCAGCAGCAGGTTGGCGCCCTGCTTGAGCGTCATAGCCAGGTGCACGCGGTTTTTTTCGCCGCCCGAGAGCATGGCCACTTTCTTCTCCTGGTCGCCGCCGCCGAAGTTGAACTTGCTCACGTAGGCGCGCGAGTTCACCGGCCGGCCGGCCATGAGCATGGTTTCGGTGCCGCCCGTGATGGTGTCGAACACCGACTTGCTGCCGTCCAGTGTGTCGTGCTGCTGGTCGATGTAGGCCGTCTGCACCGTCGGGCCCACTTCGAAGGTGCCCGCATCGGGCTGCAGCTGGTCGGTGATGAGGCGGAACAGCGTGGTCTTGCCCGCGCCGTTCGGCCCGATGATGCCCACAATACCGCCCTGCGGCAGCGAGAAGCTCAGGTTTTCAAACAGCAGCTTGTCGCCAAAAGCCTTGGTGATGCCTTCTGCCTCAATCACCTGCGCGCCCAGGCGCGGCCCGTCGGGGATGAACAGCTCCAGCTTCTGCTCCTTGTCCTTGGCTTCTTCGCTGGCCAGCTTGTCGTAGTTCGCCAAGCGGGCCTTGCCCTTGCTCTGCCGCGCTTTGGGCGACATGCGCACCCATTCCAACTCGCGCTGCAAGGTTTTGGCGCGCTTGCTCTCCTGGTTTTCTTCCTGCGCCAGGCGGGCGGTTTTCTGTTCCAGCCAGCTGCTGTAGTTGCCCTTCCACGGAATGCCCGAGCCGCGGTCCAGCTCCAGAATCCAGCCGGCCACGTTGTCGAGGAAGTACCGGTCGTGGGTCACGGCAATAACGGTGCCCTTGTATTGCTGCAAGTGCTGCTCCAGCCACAGCACGCTTTCGGCGTCGAGGTGGTTGGTGGGTTCGTCCAGCAGCAGCACGTCGGGCTCTTGCAGCAGCAGGCGGCACAGCGCCACGCGGCGCTTTTCGCCGCCCGAGAGGTTGCCGATGATGGCTTCCTGCGGCGGGGTGCGCAGGGCGTCCATGGCCCGCTCCAGCTTCGAGTCCAGGTTCCAGGCGTCGAGCTGGTCGAGCCGTTCCTGCACCTTGCCCTGGCGGTCCAGCAGCTTGTCAAAGTCCGCGTCTTCGGCCCCGAAGGCTTCGTTGATTTCGTCGTATTCTTTCAGCAGGGCCACCGTTTCGGCGGCGCCTTCCTCCACCACTTCGCGCACCGTTTTGGTGGGGTCGAGCTGGGGTTCCTGCTCCAGGTAGCCCACCGAGTAGCCGGGCGAGAACACCACTTCGCCCTGAAACTGCTTGTCGACGCCGGCAATGATTTTCAGCAAACTCGACTTGCCCGAGCCGTTCAAACCCAGCACGCCGATTTTGGCGCCGTAGAAAAACGAGAGATAAATATTCTTGAGAACTTGCTTCTGGGGTGGGTAAATTTTACTCACGCCGGCCATGCTGAAGATGATGGTCTGGTCGCTCATGACAGGGGAAGGGATGATTTTAAATGAAAAATGACGGCGTGGGTTCGCCCGTGAAACGGAGCCCCTGCCGCCGCCGTACGGCGATGGGCCGCAAAGAACGGCAAAGCCGCTTTGGGAATCCAACCCTTCTTTGCTTAGGTTGCAACGCGGAGCCTGGCCTGCAAAAGGCGAGGCTTGGTCGCCTATTTGCCCAATTGCCCGAAAACGCAGCTACATCATCACCTTTTTAGCGTAAACTTGTAGTCCCTTCCTTCTCCACGTTTCATCGAAAGGCCCTATTTCTACCCTTCTACCCACCTTCTCCAAACTCCTGCCCACGAGCTTTCTATTTGTATGGAACCAACCGACCCCCTGCTGGCCGAAGCCAAGCGCTACGGCTACGTGGAAGCCGGCGGCGTATGGCTGCACCCCGTGCTTGGCCAGCCAGCCCGCCAGATAGGCTTGGTTAAAGAAACGGCAGACGCCGCCCTGCTCTATTTCGCCCAGCGCTTCGAGGCCCTGCGCACCAAAGTGGATGCGCTGCTGGCCAAAATGGACGCCAGCGAAAACAAAGGCTCGTTTTTGATGAAGGCGCTGCACCTCAAGGAGCAGCTGCCGACGTACGATGGCCTCGGCGACTTCACCGCCCTGCACCGCCGCCTCACCGAGGCCGAGGAATCGATTGCCGTGACCGTGGCCCGCAACCGCGAAAAAAACCTGGCCACCAAAGTTGGCTTCATTCAAGAGGCCGAAGCCCTGCGCGACAGCGTGGAGTGGGTGTCGGCTAGCGAAAAAGTGAAGGACCTGCGCCAAGGCTGGCTCAAAACCGGCCCCGTGGACAAGGAAATGACCGACGAGCTGGAACACCGCTTTCAGACGGCCATCCAGGTCTTCTTCGACCGCCGCAAAGTCTTCCAGGCCGACAAAAAGGCCATGACCAACCGGGTGCAAACCCGGTATCGCGACCTCATTCAGCAAGCCGAAAACCTCAAGAACTCCGACCAGTTTGAAGTGGCCTCGCGCCAGCTCAAGCAGTTGCAGCAGGCGTGGCGCGAAGTAAACGGCACCCTGCCAAAAAAGCAGGCGTCGGAACTGTGGACACGGTTCCGGGCGGCCAATAACCACTTCTTCGAGCGGCTCAAGGCGCACATCGCCGCGCAGCAAGCGGCTGGCGCCTCCAACGCCCCGGCTTCGCCCGAGCAGCTGCTGGCCCGCAAGCGCGCCCTCGCCGACCGCGCCGAGGCCCTGATGAGCATCGCGCCGCAGGAAGCCATTCACCAAGCCAAAGCCCTGCAAGCCGAATGGAAGCAAGTGGGCACCGTGCGCGGCGAAGAGTCGGACCGCATCTGGCAGCGCTTCATGGTGGCGTGCGACAAGATTTTTGAGCTCAGCGCCCTCGAATACCACTTGCGCAAGCGCGTGGGCGGCGAGCCCGCGCCCAATTCCCCGGCCGAGCGCGCCCGTTTCCGAGCCAGCACCTTGCGCGAGCTGCTCAAGGATGACCACCAGGAGCTGGAAGTGCTGCGCGACAACCTCGACAAGCTCAGCCCGAGCGCGGCCAACGACTCGTTCCGGCAGATGCTCCAAACCAAAATCCGTTCGTTTGAGCGGAAAATCCGCACGAAAAACGATTTGATTGCCTTGTTTAGTCAGCAAGCCCAAGCCGCTAGCTAAACCTTGGCCGGCCTTTTGCGTTGGCGATTTCAACGCGTTTTCCGGCTTGTATTTTCACAGGAAACTGTTACCTTCGCCAACCTTTTTTTATCCTCCTCCTTATGTATTGGACACTCGAACTGGCTTCCTACTTGGAAGATGCTCCCTGGCCCGCCACCAAAGACGAACTGATTGACTTTTCTATCCGCTCGGGCGCGCCCATGGAAGTGGTTGAGAACTTGCAAGCCTTGGAAGACGACGGCCAACCCTACGAAAACATCGAGGAAGTGTGGCCCGACTACCCCACCAAGGAGGACTTCATGTTCAACGAGGACGAGTACTAGAGACAATGAACAAGTATCAATGAGCAATGAACGGTTGTTTATCGGTTATTCGCACTAGGCTTATTCCCTGTCAGGCCCCGCGAAATTGATAATTGATAATTGCCCATTGCTTATTGAAAATCTGGTTGCGGGCTACCCCGGTAGGGTGTTGGTCCGCAACCTTTTTTTGCGTTTGCCCGAACCTGCCTTTGTGGCGGTGGTGGGCCACAACGGCAGTGGCAAAACCACCCTTTTCCGGGTGCTGACGGGCCAGTTGCCTTACCAAGGCAGCATCCGGCTGCAGGGCCAAGAAGTGAGCAGCCTGCGACGAGCCAGCACTGCGGGCCGGCTCGGCTACCTGCCACAGCGCGGCAGCATCGGGTTTTCCATTGCGGTGCGGGAATTGGTGGTGATGGGCCGCTACCGCCACCACGGCCTGCTGAGTGCCTACGCGCCCCAGGATTATGTCCTGGCCGATGCCGCGCTGGCCCGCGTGGGCATGGCGCACTTAGCTCAGCGCGACTTCACGCAGCTCTCCGGCGGCGAGCAGCAACTGGTGTGGCTGGCGCAGCTTAGCCTACAAGACGCGCAAGTGTACTTGCTCGACGAGCCCACCCAGCAGCTC
>DASVTG010000764.1:0-2088 GCA_036387695.1 Hymenobacter sp.
GCACCCAGGAGGTCACCCACGAGCGGGGCCAACTACTTCTAGTTCAGCTTAGAGGGAATACATGCTGGTTTCAGCAAGAATAGAACAAGTCGGGCACCACCGTTATGTCGGATTTAGTCGCGCTTAAGCGGCATCGGGCGCAGCTACGGCTACTGGCTCGGGCGCATCTGCTTCCTGCGTGGTCACCCACACCACTTCTTCGCTGCCCTCGGGCTTGCTCAGCGCCAGCACCGTGCCCTTGCGCGCCTCGCCGCTGATGATGAGCCGCGAAATAGGCCGCCGCAGCTGCGAGCGAATCACGCCCGTGATGGGCCGGGCCCCGTAGCGCGGCGTGAAGCCCGACAGCGCCAGGTGCTGCCGCGCTTCCTCGCTCAGTTCCAGCGTGATGCCCTGCCGCCGCAGCTGCTCCAGCAGCGGCTTGAGGTGGATGTCGAAAATGCGGCCCACGTTTTCCTCCGAAATGGGGGCGAAGGGCACAATTTCGGTGAGGCGCGCCAAGAACTCGGGCCGGAAGTGGCGGCTCATGGTTTCCATCAGCTCGGTGGCGGCGGGCACGCGGCCGGCCTGGAACGCCGTGCTGATTTGCTCGGAGCCGATGTTGGACGTGAACAGAATCACGGCGTTTGAGAAGTCGCCCTCGCGGCCCAGGCGGTCGTGCAAGCGGCCCTCGTCCAGAATTTGCAGGAAGATGTCGAACACCGACGGGTGCGCTTTTTCAATTTCGTCGAACAAGACCACCGAATACGGCTTTTCCCGAATTTTATTCACCAGCAGGCCCCCTTCCTCGTAGCCCACGTAGCCGGGAGGGGCGCCGTACAGCAGCGCCGCCGAGTGCTCTTCCTTGAACTCCGACATGTCGAAGCGAATGAGGAAGGACTCGTCGTTGAATAGAAAATCGGCCAGCGCCTTCGCCAGCTCGGTTTTGCCCGTGCCCGTGGGGCCCAGCAGGAAGAACGAGCCAATGGGCTGCCCTGCTTTGGTCAGCCCCGAGCGCGACTCCAGAATGGCCGCGCACATGGCCTTCACCGCAAAGTCCTGGCCCACCACGCGCTTTTGCAGAATCTGGTCCATGCGCAGCAGCTTCTCGCGCTCGTTGCTTTGCAGCTTGCCCAGCGGAATGCCCGTTTTGCCCGACACGATGGCCGCGATGTCCTGCTTCTCGACGCTTTCTTTCTTGGTGTCGGCCAGGGCCAGCACGGCGCCGAGAATCTCGCGCAGGTAGGCTTCCAGCTCGGCGCTGGTTTCCAGCGTTTTGGGCTGCTGCTCGTTCTCCAACTGGTTCAGCCAGAGCTGGCTCACTTGGTTTTGCACCTGGTACAGAAACCAGCGCAGCTCGCGCAGGTAGTCGGCTTCGCCAAGTTCCTCGCGGCGAGTCACCAGCGCCTCAAATTCGGTTTGCAGTTGGGTGAGGCCCGCCACGGCCTGCTCGTCCAGCATCCGAATGGCGGCCATGGTGCGGTCCACCAGGTCGATGGCCGAGTCCGGGAGCTGCCGGTCCTTGAGGTAGCGCTTGGCCAGGCGCACGGCCTCGGCCACGGTGCCTTCGCCCAGCGTGAGGCCGTGGTGGGTGGCGTAAATGGGCAGCACCCGTTCCAGCATGCGCTCGGCCACCACCAGCGAGGGTTCCTCCACGCGCACAATGTCGAAGCGGCGGTTGAAGGCCTCGTCTTTTTCAATGTACTGGCGGTACTCGTCGTTCGTCGTGGCGCCAATCACCGTGAGCTCGCCGCGTGCCAGTTCCGGCTTGAGTAATTGCGCAATGCCGCTGCCGGCGCTGCCCTTGGGGTCGAGCAGCACGTGAACTTCATCAATAAATAATATAGCCCGGGTGTACTGCTTGATTTCGGTCAGCACTTTTTTGATGCGGTCCTCCACTTCGCCTTTGTAAGAAGCCCCGGCCACCAGCGTGCCCAAGTCCAGCTCAAACAGCGTCACTTCGCGCAAGTGCACCGGCACCAGCCCCTGGGCAATCTGCTGGGCAAAGCCTTCCACCAGCGCCGACTTGCCCACGCCCGGCTCGCCGATGAGCAGGACGTTGGGCTTGGTGCGCCGGCCCAAAATTTCGGCCGCCAGCCGGATTTCGCGGTC
>DASVTG010000765.1:0-4096 GCA_036387695.1 Hymenobacter sp.
GCTTTTTTCGAAACCTCTCCTACTCCAGGCTCGGTAGGCAAGCCGCTCAACCGCGTTGATGGGCGCGACAAGGTGACCGGCAAAGCCAAGTACTCGGCCGAGTTTCCATTGCCGGGCCTGACCTATGGGGTACTGAAAACCAGTGACATCGCCAAAGGCCGCATTCAGAATATTGATACCAGCATAGCGGCCAAAGAGCCCGGCGTGCTGGCCATTTACACCCACCTGAACCTGCCCAAGCTAGCCAAAACGCCCAACGATGCCGACGGCAAAAAAGCCATTGGCGCGCCCATGGGCTTCATGCCCATGACTTCGGACGTAATTCACTACGCGGGCCAGCCGGTGGCCTTGGTGGTGGCCGACACTTTTGACCGCGCTACGCACGCGGCCTCGTTGGTACGGGTGAGCTACGCCGCCGAAAAGCCCATTGCGGCCTACACCGACAAGGACGCTAAGATTTTCAACCCCGAAAAAATTCAGGACGGCAAGGCCGACGGCTTCACCCGCCGCGGCGATGCCCGCGCCGCGTTGGCCAGCTCGCCCATCAAGCTGACGGGCGTGTACACCCACGCCATCAACCACCACAACCCCATGGAGCCGGGCGCTACCACGGCCGTGTGGGAAGCTCCCGACCGCCTCACGGTGTACGAGTCGACCCAAGGCGTGACCCGCACGCAAAAGGCGCTTTCGGCCATGCTGGGTCTGCCGCAGGAGCAAGTGCGTGTGATTACCAAGTACATAGGCGGCGGTTTTGGCTGCAAAGGCTCCTGCTGGCCGCACACCATACTCACGGTGCAAGCGGCCATAGGCGTGGGCCGCCCCGTGAAGCTGGTGCTCACCCGCAAGCAGCAGTTCACCAGCATGGGCCACCGCGAAGACCAGACCCAAACCCTGACCATGGGCGCCACCAAGGAAGGCAAGCTCACCGCGCTAATTCACGAGAAAACCTCGACCACCTCGCCCTGGGACAACTACGCGGAGGCCAACAGCAAAATCATCAACATGCTGTACGACTGCCCCACGTTCGAGTCGCACTACGAGCTGGGCCGGGCCAACGTGATGACGTCCACCTTCACCCGCGCCCCCGGCGAGGCGCCCGGCTCGTTTGCCCTGGAATGCCTGATGGACGACTTGGCCTACCAACTGGGCGTGGACCCCATTGAAATCCGGCTACGGAACTATGCCGAAAAAGACCCCACCAACGGCCACCCCTGGAGCAGCAAAAGCCTGAAGGAGTGCTACGCCCGCGGGGCCGAGCTATTTGGCTGGAACAAGCGCAACCTGAAGGCCGGCGTCACCCGCGACGGCCGCTACCTGGTGGGCATGGGCATGGCCACGGCCAGCTACCCCGTGCACAACTCGCAGGGCACCGCCCGCGTGCGCCTCTACGCCGACGGCCACGCCGTGGTGCAAAGCGGCGCCACCGACCTCGGCACCGGCACCTACACCGTGATGACGCAGGTAGCTGCCGACTCATTAGGCCTGGCACCCGACAAAGTCCGCTTCGAGCTGGGTGACACCAAGCTACCCACGGCGCCCAACTCCGGCGGCTCCGTAGCGGCGGGCACGGTGTCTTCGTCGGTATACATGGCGGCACAGGACGTGTGGCAGAAGCTGACCAAGATGGCCATTCAGGACAAGAAGTCGCCGCTGTATCGGGCCAAAGCCGAGGAAGTGGCCATGGAAAAAGGCCGGCTTCAACTCAAGAAAGACTCAAAAAAGGGCGAGGACTTCATGGCGCTGATGAAGCGTTTGGGCCTCGACGACATTGAGGGCAGCGGCAGTGGCAAGTACGGCGCTGGCTACGAAACCGGGCGCCCCGGCAACCCCGCCGGCCCCAACAACAACACCGAATCATCGGCCGAGCACTCCATGCATTCTTTCGGCGCCCACTTTTGCGAGGTGCGCGTCGACCCCGATTTGGGCACCGTCCGCGTCACGCGCTGGGTGAGCGTGCACGGCGCCGGCCGCATCCTGAACGCCAAAACGGCCCGCAGCCAGATTATCGGCGGCTCCATTTTTGGTATCGGCGCGGCGCTGATGGAGGCCACCTTGCGCGACCCGCACTACGCCCGCTACACCAACGCCGACCTCGGCGACTACCACATTCCGGTGAACGCCGACATTCCGGACATGACCGTGGAGTTCATCGACGAGCACGACCCCTACATCAACGCCATGGGGGTGAAAGGCATTGGCGAAATTTCCATGGTGGGTGTATCTGCCGCGGTGGCCAATGCCGTATTTCACGCCACGGGCAAGCGCGTGCGCGACCTGCCCATCACGCCCGAAAAAATCCTGGGCACCAAAGCGGTGTAATGTCCGGCCAGTCCCATTTGCCTGTTCCAGCCAGCGCCACCGTTCCGGGTTCTTCCGGGGCGGTGGCGCTGCTCATTTTGGCGGCTGGCGCGTCCACGCGCATGGGCCAGCCCAAACAACTCCTGCCCTACCGCGGCCGCACCCTGCTGCGCCATGCCGCCGAGACGGCCGTGGCCACTGGTTGCGGGCCCGTTGTGCTGGTCACGGGGGCTTTGCATGAAGCTCTGGCGGCGGAAGTGGCCGGCTTGCCGGTGCGGGCAGTTCATAATTCTGAATGGGAAACGGGCATGGCCTCGTCTATCAGGGCCGGCTTGGCCGCGGTGCAGGACGCGCAGCCCAGCGCCGTGCTCATTATGCTGAGCGACCAGCCGCTGGTGACGCCCGAGCTGCTGCGGCAGCTAGTGGCCCAACAGCAGCAAACCCACGCGCCCGTGGTGGCCGCGGCCTACGGGGATACGTTGGGCGTACCGGCTATCTTTGACCACACCCAATTCTCAGCGCTGAGCCAATTGCAGGGCGCGCAGGGCGCCAACCGCCTCATTGCGGGCCTGGACGCAGCCGTCGGCCGCGTGGCTTTCCCGGCGGGCCTGCTGGACGTGGATACTCCCGAACAGTACGCCGCGCTGCTGGCCCGGCCTCAATCGAACGCATGAACACCCCCCCCACCGACTGGCTTCTTATTGCCCAACGCCTGCAAGCCCTGGCTCAAACTGGCCTGGTCTACGAGCCCAGCTCTTACGCCCAAGAGCGTTACCAGGAAATACACGACCTCAGCCTGCAGATGATGGGCATGCTCACCGGCGAGCCCGTGGCGCAGCTCAACGCCCTGTTTGCCGGCGAAGCCAACTACCCCACTCCGAAAGTAGACGTGCGGGCCGTGCTATTTCGCGGTGCCGACGAAGTGCTGATGGTGCAGGAAAAAATGGACGGCAACCGCTGGACGCTGCCCGGCGGCTGGGCCGACATCGGCTACACGCCTTTTGAAGTGGCGGTGAAGGAAGCCTGGGAAGAAACCGGTCTGGAAACCGAAGCCGTGCGCTTACTGGCCTTGCTCGACAAGAAGCGCCATGCCCACCCGCCTCAGCCGTGGTACGTGTACAAGGCTTTCGTGCTGTGCCGGGAAGTGGGCGGTGCCTTGCAGGCCAACACCTCCGAGACGGCCGAAGCCCGCTGGGTGCACCGCTCCGAGCTGGATTCGCTGGAGCTGTCCACGACCGAAACACGCTGGCACAATTGCACACCATCATGGAGTTTGCCCGCAACCCCGACTTGCCTGCCCTGTGCGACTAATCGGCTAGTCAGCTGCTACTTAGTGCCTAGCTCCAGCCGGCGCAGCTTGTCGGCCTTCCAGGTGGTGATTGCCACCACCAGCAGCGTCATCAGCCCGCCAAACACCACGGACCGTACCGTGCCCATTAGCTTGGCCGCCGCGCCGCTCTCGAAAGCGCCAATCTCATTGCTGGAACCAATGAAAATGTTGTTCACCGCCGACACCCGGCCCTTCATGTACTCGGGCGTGAAGGTGTGAATGAGGGTGGAGCGCACGATGACCGACACCGAGTCAAATACGCCCGTCAGGAACAGCAAAGCCAGCGACAGCACGAAGTTGGTAGACAGCGCAAACCCAATAGTGGCCGCCCCAAAACCGGCCACCGACCACAGCAGCTTGCGCCCCACGTGCTTCCGCAGCGGGAAATAGGTCAGGAACACCGCCATCAGCACCGAACCCACGGCCGGCGCCGCTTCCAAATGCCCGAAGCCCGTGGGGCCGACTTTC
>DASVTG010000766.1:0-12353 GCA_036387695.1 Hymenobacter sp.
CCGGAAAACTTCTTCTTGTTGCCGTCGCGCGTGGCAATATCCAGCACCGACGACAGGCGGCCGCCGTAGCGGGCCGGCATGGCGCTCTTGTAGAGCTCCACCGTTTTGAGCATGTCGGGGTTGAAGGCCGAGAAAAAGCCGAATAAATGCGACGGATTATAGATGGTGGCGTCGTTGAACAGAATCAGGTTCTGGTCGGTGGCGCCGCCGCGCACGTTGAGGCCCGTGCTTCCTTCGCCCACCGTTTTCACGCCCGGCAAGGTCATGATGACGCGCAAAATATCGGTTTCGCCAAAAGCCGTGGGCACTTGCCGCATGGTTTTGATGTCCAGCTTCTCCAGGCCCATTTGCATGCCCGACACGTTCCTGTCCTTCTCGGCCTCAATCACCACTTCCTTCAGGGTGATGATGTCCTCTTCGACCTCGATTTCCAGCTTGGCGTTGCCGCGCAGCTGCACCTGGCGCTTGGTGTTTTTGATGCCCACGCCCCGTATTTTAAGGTCGTAGCGCCCTGCCGGCAGCGTGAGCGAATAGTACCCAAACTGGTCCGTGCTGGCCCCCACGTTCGGCGCCTCGGAGTAGATGGACGCCCCAATCACCGGCTCGCCTGATTTCTGCTCGCGAATGTGGCCCGCCAGCGTCACCCGGCCCTTGCCGTCGCCGGGGCCGGGCATCCCAAGCTCATACACCTTAAACTCCGACGCGCTCACGTACCGCGACCGGGCCACGGGGCCCGCCGCGGGCTCCTCCACTTGGGTGGCGGCTACCGGCCCGTCGGGTTTGGGCTGGTAGAACTCGCCGGGCAGTGCCGGATTGATGGCCGCACCGGAGGAGGTCACGAACACCCGGTTTTCGTCGTCGATGGCGAAGCGAAAAGGCGTGTTTTGCAAGGCCTGTTCCAGCACCACGCGCACGGGCTGCTGCTGCACCTGCAGCGTCACAAACAAGCTATCGACGGCGGCAGGGTCGAAGAAAAACCGGTAAGCGGTTTGAGCTTCTACCTGACGGACAAACTGCTCAAAATCCAAATGGTTAAAATTGCCGCTCACGGTTTGCTCAGCTTGCTGTCCGTGGCCAGTAAGCCGGAGCAGTAGCAAAACAACCACGAAAAAGGCCCGGTAAGCATGCTTCATAGAAAAGGAAAATACCAACGGAAGGGGTAATGCAGGACTGGCGGGCGAGCCAGTTATTAGCGCGGCGGCAAGCCGCTGTAGTAGCTGGCTAGCTGCACCAAGGAGGGCTCAAACTTGTCCTTTTTGAACGACAGCGGGTGGGTTTTCAAATAGCTCTGTATCTCTTTGGAGCGGTCCGAGAACATGCGTATGGCCGTTGCTTTGCGGCCCACCGCGTAGTAAACGCCTCCTTTTTTGAGGTAGACTGCATCTTTGGAGATAAATTCTGCGTCGACGAATCTCTGCACCAGGCGCTCCTGCAAGCGCTTGGTTCGTTTCGCCAATACCTGCACGGTGCTGTCTAACAGCACCTCGTAAAAGCCCGTGCGGATGACACTTTTCTTGGCGCTATCGGCCACCAAGCGGGTGAATCGGTGTCCCGCGATGGTAAAGCCGCGCACGTTCTCGTTGACGAGACGCAGCATCAGCGGGCTCTGGGGCTGCGAAATCACCACTTGGTTCAGTACCAAATCGTAGGCCAACTGCAGGTTGGAAAAGTCGTGGCCGTTGTAAAAAGCGCTGCCTGCTTGCTTTTCCGGCAATAAAAAAAACTGGTGGCCCGTGAGTTCGTGGTACCCTTTGGAGTAATCTATGTATTCAGGGCCGTTGTAAAGCTGTGGATGAACCGGAAAAGCTTCGGCATAAAGCGTGCGCCCGGCGGCCACTGATGCCGCAATATCTGCCTCAGGAAAGGCTAACTGACTGAAAGCTTCATGGTTAAGTATCAGCTGGCATGCCAGAAACAAAAGTCCGACGCGTAACGCTTTCATAGGCAGTAGGAAAGAGCAGGAAGTAACGGTACGCTAAGCTAGTTCGCGTGCGCAATACAATAGACGCTCAGTATTTTTTATTTCAGCCATCGCCGCGCCTGGGCGTCGGGGCTGGATACGCACAGTTCAGCCTCTGCTGCGGTGGCGGCCTGTGGCAAATAAACGCTCTTGCAACGAATGCGAGAAGCTTTTGCAAAGGAGTAATTTTCAAGCAGCAATTGCGCTTAGTCCAGCCTTTGCGTACACATCGGCATGCGCTACGTTTCCCTCGACCTCGAAACTTCCGGTCCGAACCCCCGCCGCCACCAGGTGCTGGAACTGGCCGCCGTCATCGAAGACAGCCGCCGCCCGCTGCCGCTGGCCGAACTGCCAGCATTTCGGAGGGTGGTGCGGCACCCCGAGTACGTGGGCACGGCCGGCGCTCTGGCCCTCAACGCGCGCCTGCTGGTGGAACTGGCCGACAAAACGCCCAACCCCGAACTCTGCGCCCTCGACGAACTGCTGCCCCAACTCCGCGCGTTCCTCTTGGAGCAAGGCTTTCGGCCGAACGCCAAAGACTGCGTGGCCGTCACCATGGCGGGCAAAAACGTGGCTTCCTACGACCTGGGCTTCCTGCAGGAGCTGCCCGGCTGGGGCAGCCTCGTGCGCGCCGACCCCGCCATGCTCGACCCCGCCGCTTTCTACCTCAACTGGCGCAAAGACTCGCGCCTGCCCAGCATGAGCATTTGCAAAGCCCGCGCCCAGTTCGACGACCGCGACGTGGCCCACGAGGCCCTGGCCGATGCCTTGGACGTGGTGCGCCTGCTGCGGCCGTTTTACAACTTGCCCGTGTACAAGCAGGCCGAGGACGGCGGCGCAGAAAAGGAAAGCTAAATGCGCTGCAAGCCCTTGTAAAAGCTTTCCTGGTACGACTTGCCGATGGGCACAAAATGGCCGCCGCGCAGGTTGGCCGTGTTGTCCTCAATGGACTCGATGTGCTGGGTGTTGAGCAAGTAGCTGCGGTGCACGCGGCTAAAGTTCGGGAACTGTCCCAGCCGGGTTTCCAGCGCTTTGAGCGTGGTGTACACGATGTATTTGTGCTTGGGCGTCACGATGTTGACGTAGTCCGACAGGGCTTCCACGTAGAGCACTTCGTCAAAGTTGACGCGCACCATGCGGCTGTTCACCTTCACGAACAAGTCGGCGTTGGCCGGAGACTCGGCCGCGGCGGGGGCGGCCGCTTGGCGGGGCTTTATTCGCTGCACGGCCTGCGAAAAGCGCGCAAAATCGAAGGGCTTCACCAGGTAGTCCGTCACGCGCAGCTCAAAGGCGTCGACCGCAAAATCCTGCCGAGCGGTGGTGATGATGACCTCGGGCGGGTCGGTGAGCACCCGCAGCAGCTCCAGGCCGCTGAGGTGGGGCATTTCGATGTCCAAAAAGAGCACATCCACCTTGTTGCCTTCGCGGAAAAAAGTGAGTCCGGCAATGCCGTCGGCCAGCGAGGCTTCCAGCTTAAGGTTGGGGCTCAGCTCGACGTAATGTTCGAGGGTGAGACGATTGATTTCATCGTCGTCAATGATAGCGCACGTTAACATAGAGGAAAGGAAGGAGGCGGAAAGGCGTAAATATGGCGACGGCCTAAGCTATTTATATTCATTCAGTGGCATAAAGTAACCACTCGTAGGGCAAATAGCGACGTTGACCCCTGCGTTGGATTTCAATACCAAAAATTGCCGTATGGTGATTTGTGGAAATAATGGTTTATAAGCAATATGCGATGGCCATTCCTGCATTTATTCTGCTGCAAAAGTTCGCCGTTAGCCGGTTCTGGGTTGAACCATGAGACGCATGGCGAAGATTAGCTAATTTGAAAAATCAGACGGGGCCATAGGGAGGCGGGAACGGCCAACGCCTTAGTGATGACTCATTTCCTGTTGCACCAGGGCTTGCACTGCGGGTTGGTCAAAATCGGCTTCGCTTTGGATGTGGGGCATGAGGCGGGCCATGATGGCGTCCTGGCGTTGGCCAGCGGCCCAGGCCTGCGCGTAAGGCGTGTGCGAGAACGTGACCTGCGCGTACAGCGGCGTCCAGCGGCCGGGAAATTGGGCTGCTATTTTGGCTTCTATCTTCTTTTGCAGCAAGAAGCGCGGGTCGGCCACCCGGTCGCGCATCTCCGTGAAATTGTACAGGGCCAGGTCGGCCATGGCGTCGACGTTGGGCTTGCGCTGGGCCTGAAACTCCGCAAAAATGGTGGGCCAGGCGGCGTCGCCGTGCTGGTCGAGCAGCTGGTTCAGCACGCTGCAGTCCTCGAAGCCGGCGTTCATGCCCTGGCCGTAAAACGGCACAATGGCGTGCGACGCGTCGCCCAGCAGCAGCACGTCATCGTCGTACTTCCAAGGGAAGCACTTGATGGTGACCAAAGAGCCGGTGGGGTGCTCAAAAAACTCTCGCTCCAAGTCCGGCATCAGCGGCACGGCGTCGGGAAACACCCGGCCAAAAAAGGCGCTCACGTCGGCCGGCGTTTGCAGGGCCGCAAAGCTCTCGGGCCCTTCGTAAGGAAAAAACAACGTGCAGTTGAACGAGCCGTCGAGGTTGGGCAGCGCTATCATCAGGTACTGCCCGCGTGGCCAGATGTGCAGGGCGTTTTTCTCCAGCTGCCAGGCACCGCCCGGCCCGGCCACGACGGTCAGTTCCTTGTAGCCGTACTCGAGGTACTCCTGCGAGTAGTCGTAGCGGTCGGTCTTTTGCAGCGCCCCGCGCACCGCCGAAAAGGCGCCGTCGGTGCCAAACAGGCGGGTGTAGGGCTCGGTGTGCTCTTGCAGGGTGGCGGTGTCGAGCAGGTGCAGGTGTTGTTTTTTCAGGTCGATGTGCAAGCACTGCTGGCCGAAACTGAGGCGCACGTTGGGCTGGGCCTCGGCCAGGTCGAGCAGCCGGCGGTTGAGGTGGCCCCGGTTGACGGAATAAATGGCCTGCCCGCCTTCGCCGTAGGGCTGCCGGGTGAGCCGGCCCTGCACGTCGTGCATGACGCGGCCGCTCATGGGGATGCCCACTTGGCGAATGTCGTCGCCCACGCCCACGCCTTCCAGCGCCCGCCACCCCCGGTCCGACAAGGCCAGGTTGATGGAGCGTCCTTCCTGGAACCCCGCGCGCCGTGGGTCGGCGCGGCGCTCAAAAACCTGCACCGGGTGGCCCCGCCGGGCGAGGTACAAAGAGAGCAGGGACCCCACCAAGCCGGCCCCCATCACGGTGAGGGGTTCGGTAGCAGGTAAAGAGGAGGTAATTGAGGGCATAAGAGGGCGTAAAAAGGCTGAGGCAACGAAGCTACTACGAGCCCAGTGCTTCGCGGAGTGGCCCGAAAGCAGTTGACCGGGTTTATAACATAATTCGTCGCCTAATGGAACTAATTAAACGGAATTTCTACGGACGAGACAACGATGGCAAGACCTTTGAAGAATTGGAATTAAACCATTTTTTCCTATGACTCATTTTCGATTCCGTTACAAGCGGGTGGGCTACATTCGGTGGCGCCGCCGCGCCGCCCGTCGCCGGACTTTGTTGGTTGTGACGCCCCTAGCGGCCGTCGAGCCAGGGGCGTCGAGCGCGTCGGCTTGGCGGCGCTCACCTCTAGCGGAAGCCGCGCCGAAAGCACCGGCCGCGCCCGTGCAAAGGGTGCTGCAAGTGGGCGAGTTTGTGGTGAGCGAAGAGGGCGACCCCCAGTTGACTGGGCACCCGGATATTAGATACTAACTAATTATTATTCAATAAATTTAATTGCCAAAGCTGCTGGTTATAATTGATGGCAACGTTTGGGAACATGCGGTAAATAATAGGTAGGTTTGTAGCCTAATTCTTTAACTTTTCTCATATGCGTCAACACTACATTACGTTTATTTTATGTCTATTACTGCCTTGGTGCGGCTGGGCACAAGGGGCCCAAACCATCAGCGGCACCGTGCAAACGGAAGCCGGCATGCCCCTGCCCGGCGCCACGGTTTTTATCAAAGGAACCTACTCGGGCAGCGGCACCAACGAGGAGGGGCAGTTCGAGCTGAAATCGGATTTTTCCAAGGGTGCGCTGGTTCTATCCGTCTCGTTTGTTGGCTACGAAACCCAGGAATTGCCCTTAAGCCAGCCCGATAATGGGCTCGTGGTGACGCTGCGCCCCAGCGCCATGCTCGACCAGGTGGTGGTGGCGGCCTCCCGCGTGGAGGAAAACATTGGTCAGGTGCCCGTGACGGTGGAAAAGCTCAGCCAGCGGCAAGTGGAGCAAATCACCACGCCCGACCTCGTGGCCGGCCTGGGCCGCTTCAAGGGCATCGACGTGAGCAGCTCCAGCCTGTTCACCACCAGCTTCAGCACCCGCGGCTTCAACTCGTCGCGCTCGGACCGCGTCATCCAGTTGGCCGATTACATGGACACCCAGCTGCCCAGCCTGAGCACCAACTTCGGCAACATGCTGGGCGCGCCGGTGCTCGACGTGGCCAGCGTGGAAATCGTGCACGGCCCGGCCTCGGCCCTCTACGGCGCCAACGCCTTCAACGGCGTGCTGCTCACCAACTCCAAAGACCCTTTCCAGGACCCCGGCCTGACGGTGCGCCTGCGCGGCGGCACCCGCGACCTGCTGGACGGCCAACTGCGCTACGCCATGAAGGTCGGCGAGCGGCTGGCGTTCAAAATCTCGGGCGGGGCCGTGATGGCCAACGACTTCCTGGCCAATAACCAGGACGCTACCTCGCAACTGATTGAGCCCGCCAACAACCCCGCCGACTCCAACCTGGGCTACGACGCGGTGAGCCGCTACGGCGACCTGGGCAACACGTTCACCGCAACAAGCGGGGCCCTGGCCGGCAAAACCGTGTTTTTGCCCGGCTACACGGAGCAGCAGCTGGTGGCGGGCGACAACAAGTCGCACTCCTACAAAATTGCGCCCAGCGTGTCGTACCTGCTCAACAGCCGCGTAAAAGCGACCCTCGACTACCGCTACGCCGAAGCCACCACCACCTACCAGGCCGCCAGCCGCTACCGCTTCGTCAACAGCGGAGCACAGCAGGTGCGGGCGCAGGTAGAAGGGCAAAATTGGTTTGTGCGGGCCTTTAGCACGCGCGATTTCTCGGGCCGGCGCGACCCGCTGACCGACGGCTCCTACAACCTGGGCTTTCTGGGCGGCTTCCTGCAGGCCCAGCCGGTGGCCGGTGCCCCCGTCAGCCCCGCCTTGGGCCGGCCCGTGAACTACGCCGAGCGCTACTTCGGCACCTACGCTGCGGCGTACAACCAAAATTTCGCCGCCAACGGCCGCAACGCCGACGCTGCGGCCCTGGCCGCCCGCAATTTTGCCAACACCAACGCCCCGCTGCTGCAGCCCGGCACCCCCGAGTTCATCGCCGCCCGCAACCAGATTGTCCACGACCCGACGCCCGGCAAAGGCGCCCGGCTCATCATTCGCTCCATTCTCAACGAAGGCAGCGCGCAGTACACCTTCAAAAACACGTTCGCCGACGTGACCGCGGGCGGGGCCTACCGCCAGTTTCTGCTGGGCTCCGACGGCAGCATTTTTGCCGATTCCCGCGACGGCGACCGCATCCGCAACTACGAGTACGGGGCTTATGCCCAGGCCAGCAAGTCGTTGCTCGACGACCACCTGAAGCTGGCCGCCGCCGGCCGCCTCGACCGCTTCCAGAACTTTGGCACCGCGTTTTCGCCCCGTGCCTCGGTGGTGTACTCGCTCGGGCCCGACAAGCTCCAGAACTTCCGCGTCAGCTACGGCCGCGCCTTCCGGGCCCCCAGCCAAGACCAGCAGTACATCCGGCTGGACATCAGCCGGGCCGTTTTGCTGGGCAACGTGGGCCAGGGCTTCGACGGTTACTCGCTGGCGGTGCTGAAAGGCGCCTCGCTGGCCGATGCCAACAATTTTTACCGCGCCGACCGGCTGAAGCTCGAAGAAGTGAACAGCTACGAAGCCGGCTACCGGGCCCAGATTGCCAAAAAGCTGTACGTCGACGTGGACTACTTCTTCAACACGTTTAACAACTTCATTGCCACCCAGAGCTTCGTAGGCCGCCTGGACGGCACCCGGCCAATGCCCGCCGAACTGGCCACCACCAACGCCGCTGGCAGCAGCGTGCGCGTCATTCAGGTGGCGGCCAACGTAGACCAGCGCGTGCAAAGCCAAGGCGCCGGCCTCACCCTGACCTACGCCTTCGCCCCGGCCCTTACCCTGAGCGGCAATTACAGCTACAACGGCCTGATTACGAAAGAATTCAAGGCCGGCACGCAGTCGTTCTTCAACACGCCGCGCCACAAGTTCAACCTCGGCTTCGATGGCCAAATTCTTGACCGGCAACTGAGCTACAACGTGAACTACCGCTGGGTCGATGCTTTCCTCTACGAGTCCACTTTTGCCATCGGCAACGTGCCCGTGGCCCAAATCGTGGACGCGCAAGTTGGCTACACCCTCAAAAAGCTGCACACCACCCTGCAGGCTGGCGGCAGCAACTTGTTTAATGCTCCCAACCTGCAGGTGTACGGCGCGCCCGGCATCGGGCGCATTGCCTACGTGGGTTTGCTGTTCGACCTCAAGTATTAGATGGAAGATAGAAAAAATAACACTTCTGCTTATTCAATGTAATTTTCGCATTCCCTTTCTTATAAAGACTTTCTCAAAATAAGAATACTGCATCCTGAAAAAGCCCCAGCCGTCATACGGTTGGGGCTTTTTTGCGAGGTAAAGCCTGGCTAGATAACGCAAAAGAATATTGATAATGAGAGGATAAGCTTCACTTTGGCAAGGGCCTGGCCCGCCCGTTGCCTTGCGTTAGAGTTGGCATGGTACGCTAGTTGTCAGGAAGCAGAGCCGTACCCGTTTTAGCAGTTGCGAATCCAAAGTCTTCCACTTCTATCTACTAAAATATGTCTCCTGTCCTCTTGCCCCGCCGTCCCAAGCACCTCGCGTTAATTCCCAACTTCCGAAAACGAAGCAGTGCGCCATCCCAGCCCACCGCCTGCATGGGCCGGTTGTCGACTCCGCGAAATTCTCTGGCCTTGCGTTTTGGCGAGTATGAGATTGGCGGCGGTTTCTGCCCGAGCCTGCACGGCCACCCGGACATTATTTTTCAGTTCTAAACCAGCTGCCCGCCCGCTTCGCCGGCGCCCGTCACCCACCGAAACGTTAGGTTGAGGCGCGGGCCCACGGGGCGGGCTGTTTTGGGCAGCGCGTGCTGCCAGTGCAACTG
This sequence comes from Hymenobacter sp., assembly GCA_036387695.1. GTDB lineage: Bacteria > Bacteroidota > Bacteroidia > Cytophagales > Hymenobacteraceae > Hymenobacter. The sequence continues at coordinate 9,151 of DASVTG010000766.1, forward strand.
GGTGAGGCCGGCCATGAGCAGCAGGCTGCCGTTGGGCAGGTCGAGGGCCAACGGCGGGTGCGCCAGCCCCGGGCGGGCCCGCAGCCGGAAGCGCCGCGCGGCCCCCAGGCTAACGGAAGCAATGGCCGGGGCCACCCCGAGTTCCGGTTCGTCGTCGGCGTGCCAGCCCATGCTGTCGCGTCCGTCGCGGTAGAGGTTTAGCAATACGCTGTTGAAGCGGGCGCCAGAATGGGTTTCCACGCGCTGGCGCAGGTGGTGCAGGGCCGGCGTCCAGGGGCGCGGCTCCCAGGCCAGGCCGGAGTACGTGTAGCGCGCCGCGGGGTCGCCGTACCAAGCGGTGAGGCGGGGCTGCGGCACCTCCTGTCCAAACAGGCGGATGGCACGCTGCTCCCAGGCCACCTCGGCCGTGAACTGCGTTAGCAAAACGTCGGCTTCGGTGGGGGCCAGGAAAGCGGGGTCGAAACGCAAGTCGGCCCCAGGCAGGAGCAACGGCAGTAGCGCCATGTGCAGCGTGCCGCGAGCGGCAGTAAGTTGGGAAAGTTAGCGGGGCATCATGCGCTCCAACTCCTGGCGCACTTCCTTGGGCTGTTTTTCCAGCAGGTAGCCATTGAGTTTTTGCAAGCCGAAGACCAGCGCGAAGCACACCAGCAGCGGCGGCAACCAGCTCCGGTTGCGGTAGTTGACGGCCCCCACGTGCCGCGGCCAGAACCACAGCACATAGGCCAGTATCGCCGGCAGATTGAACATCGGTCCGTACCAGGGGCTCAGCCCGTAGCGCGGCAACGCCCAGGCCAGCGCCAAGGCTCCCAGCAGCACATAAGCCACCATGAAGGCCACCAGTCCCAGCAGGGCCCGCTTGCGGTTTAGCCGCCACAGGTTCAGGCCCAGCAGCGTGCCCCCGGCCAGCATGGTGAATGGCACCGAAAACAGCACAATGGTCACCGGAGAGTACAGCACCGGGCCCGTTGGGGCCGCCGCGGGGTCGGCTTCTACCGCGGCTTGCCGGCGCTCCGCTTCGGCGGCTTCTTCCACGGTTCGTTGGGCGGCGGCGGCCGTTTCCAGGTTGGGCCGCAGGGCCGCCTCTTCCGGAGCGGGTAGCCCGCGGCGGCGCAGCTCGTCGAGGGCGGCCAGCACGGCGGCTTCGCGGTACTGGGCATGGCCGGTCACGTATTCGCGCAGGGCCGCGTCGGACTTGAGCAGCATCTTGGCGGCGTAATCTTCCATTTTCAATGGGTGAAGGGCTGAATGGGTGAGTGAGTGAATGGTGAGCGAGCGAATGTCAAATTAGGCAACCGGAGCAACCAAGCTCATTCGCCCATCCGCTCATTCACCCATTCACCCATTGGTGAAGGGCTTCGCCCACCCGGCGCACGTCTTCAAACGAATTATACAGCGGTACGGGTGCCAGGCGAATGACGTTGGGCTCGCGCCAGTCGGCGATGACGCCCCGGGCTGCCAGGTAGTCAAACAGCTCGCGGCCCCGCTCGTGCACCAGCACCGAAAGCTGGCAGCCCCGCTGCGAGGGGTCGGCGGGCGTGATGATTTCTAACTGCGTGCTGGGCAACCCGAGTTCTCGAATCTGGGTTTCGAGCAGGCCGGTGAGCTGCTCGCTTTTGCGGCGCAGCGCGGCCATGCCGCCGGCGCGGTCCACGAGGTCCAGGCTGGCGCGGTGAATGGCCATGGGAAATATCTGGGCATTGGAAAGCTGCCAGCCGGCCGCACCGGGCATGGGCCGGAAGCCCTTTTTCATCTGGAATCGGTCACTCGGGTCGTGGCCCCACCAGCCGGCCAGGCGCAGCAGGTCGGGCCGGTGCGCAAACCGCTCGTGCACGAACACGCCCGATGTGCCGCCGGGGCCCGAATTCAAGTACTTGTAGGAGCACCAGCAGGCAAAGTCCACGTCCCAGTCGTGCAGGTGCATTTCCAGGTTGCCGGCCGCGTGGGCGAGGTCGAAACCCACCAGCGCGCCCACCGCGTGGCCCGCCCGCGTGATGGCGGCCATGTCGAAAGCCTGCCCGGTATAGTAGTTCACGCCCCCAATGAGCACCGTGGCCAACGTCTCGCCCAACTCCCGAATTTTGGCCTCGATGTCCTCGGTGCGAAGGGTGTGCTCGCCGGGGCGGGGCACCAGCTCCACGATGACCTCGGCGGGGTCGAGCCCGTGCAAGCGGGCTTGGCTCTCAATGGCGTACTGGTCCGACGGAAAGGCGCCGCCTTCCATCAGAATCTTGTAGCGCGTAGCCGTGGGCTGATAAAACGACACCAGCAACAAGTGCAGGTTCACGGTCAGGCTGTTCATCACCACCACTTCCAGCGGGCGGGCGCCCACCACGCGGGCCGACGCTTCGGCCAGCGTTTCGTGGTAGTGCATCCAGGGCGAGGTGCCGTGGAAATGGCCTTCCACACCCAGCCGTTCCCAGGCGTCAAATTCCTGTTCCACGGCCGCGCGGGCAGCTTTGGGCTGCAGCCCTAAAGAATTGCCGCACAAGTAGGCGCAGGGCTGCCCATCGGGGCCAGGCGGAATGTGGAATTCCTCACGCAAGCCGGCCAGCGGGTCGGTGGCATCGAGCTCGGATGCGGTGGCAAAAGTAAACGTGGGAGTCATGGCCGCAAAGGTCGGCGCAAAGCCGGCGTCGATGCTAGCAAAAGGTTATGGCCTAAAAGGGGCGGGCCAGCAACCTGCTGCACCACGTAGTCTTGTAGAAAGAATGCCAGCAGGTGCAGTTGCATACCCAGCTTGAACATGTGGAGCACCACGATGACCTCGCGTTGCCAGCGCAACTGCCGAAGTAAGGACTCTGGTGGCTGCCAACGCCCGCGCGGTCAATTCCTACTTAAATAAATGCCCCGATACCCCCAGCCAGTCAAGCGCGTTCTGCCCCAGCATTTGGGCCTTGATGTCTGCTGCGAACGGCATGGAACTGATGAGCTTGCCCGGTTCTAGCTCGCCCAAAGGAAAAGGGTAGTCCGTGCCCAGCGTAATTTTGTCGGCGCCTAAAGTCTTCACCAAGTAGTCCAGCATGAGCGGGTCGTGCACCAGCGAGTCAACCCAAAACTTGCCCAAGTAATTGCGCGGGTTGTGGGGATTGTCGATGGCACACAAGTCGGGCCGCACCTGCCAGCCGTGCTCGATGCGCCCGATGGTGCTGGCGAACGTGCCGCCGCCGTGGGCCACCGCCACGCGCAGCCGCGGCAGCCGCTCC
>DASVTG010000767.1:0-4809 GCA_036387695.1 Hymenobacter sp.
TGGTGAACCTGCGCTTGCAGACCACCACGGGCAAGCTCACCGACGAGACGTTCGTGTACTTCGAGCAAGGCGCCACGGCGGCCTTCGACGCCCGCTACGATGCCTACAAGCTGCCCAGCTCCTCGGGCCTAAGCCTGGGCAGCATCATTGCCGGCGAGGAGCTGTCGGTGAACGGCCTGACGCCGCTGGCCGGTCCCACGGCATCCACCACGGTGCCCCTCAACGTGCACGTGCCCGCCGCGGGCTCCTACACGCTGAACGCCGCCAGCCTCGTCAACTTCGACGCCAACACCCAGGTGCTGCTGCTCGACACCCAGACCGGCGCGCGCATCAACCTGGCGCAGCAGCCCCTGTACAGCTTCACGGCTTCCAGCCCTTCGTTGCCGGGCCGTTTCAGCTTGCTCTTTGGGCCCGCGGCGCCGCTGGCAGCCAACAACGCCGTCTTGGCTCAGCAAGTGCAGCTGTTCCCCAACCCCGCACACGGCAGCTTCACGCTGCTGCTGCCCGCCGAACTGGGCCGCTCGGTGACGGCCACGCTCTACAACCAACTCGGCCAAGTGGTGGTGCAACGCACCGTATCGGTCAGCGCGGCCGGAGCCACGGCCCAGTTCGACGTGTCGAACCTGGCGCTGGGCATCTACTCGCTGCGCCTGGGTTCGGGCAAGTCGCAAGTGGTTAAGCGCGTAGTTGTGGAGTAGCACGCGAATGGTTTACCAGCCCGGGCCGGCCTCCTTCGGTCCGGGCTGCAACCGCTCCTTTTTGGTCATTCTTTCCCTCAAGCTCCAACCAAATGAAAAAACATACTCTCCTGAGCGCCTTCTTTGGAACCGCCGTGTTCCTGTTGCTCACCACCGCCACGGCCCTTGCGCAGCCTGGCACCGGCGGCCCCACCCCCACCACCCCGCCCACCGACCCCACCGCCGTGCCGCTCGACGGCGGCGCCTCCCTGCTGCTGGCCAGCGGCGTGGCCCTGGGGCTCAAAAAGCTGCGGGACCGGCGCAAGGCCCGCTAGCGCTCGATTAATAAACCCCGATTAGTAGCTTGCTATACTTGCTGCAAAAGAGCCGTTGTGACGTCCCGCCGGGACCCGCGGCGGCTCTTTTTGCAGTTTTTGTTTGGATATTCACGCCCGCTCTTCCCGTTTTCTGTTGTGAGAAAGTACCTATACCCCGGCTTACTGCTTGTTTTTGGCGTGTTGGTGGCCGCCATCTTCGTGTTTAAAAAACCGGAGCTGCGCGCCCCGGGCCTGAAGCCGCGCCAGGGCGACCTCTCGGCGGGCAAAGAGTGGCTGAACACCAAGGCCGCCATTGAGGGCCTGCTGGCCCGGCTGCGCGCCGACCCCACCGACCAGAAAAGCCGCCTGCTGCTGGCCCAGGCCTACATGCAGGAGGCGCGCGTGACCGGCGACCACGGCTACTACGACGGCGCCGCCGTGGAACTGCTGGACGACGTGCTGCGGGCCGAGCCCGAGAACTTTGAAGCGCTGTGCTGCAAGGCCTCGCTGTGCCTCACCCAGCATCACTTTGCCCAGGGCCTGGCCCTGGCCCAGCAAGCCCAGCAGCTCAACCCCAACAGCGGCTACGTGTACGGCCTGCTGACCGACGCCAACGTGGAGCTGGGCCACTACGAGGAGGCCGTGAAAATGGCTGACAAAATGAACGCCGTGCGCCCCGACCTGGCAGCCTATGCCCGGGTGAGCTACCTGCGCGAGATTTACGGCGACGTGCCCGGCGCCATTCAAGCCATGGACATGGCCACCAAGGCCGGCTTCACGGGCCTGGAGCAAACCGAGTGGACCCGCGTGGCCCTCGGCCACCTGCACGAAGTGAGCGGCGACACGGCCCGCGCCCGCGGCTACTACCTCATGGCCCTGGCCGCCCGCCCCGGCTACGCCTACGCGCTGGCCGGCCTGGGCCGCATGGCCGCCGCGCGCCAGGACTATACCCGCGCCGTTGCCTACTACCAACAAGCCCGCGCCCTGGTGAAAGACTACGCCTTCACCGACGAGCTGACCGACTTGTACCGCCTCAACGGCCAGCCCGAGGAATCGAAGAAGATGGCCGAGGCGTCCATCGACATGCTGGCCAGCGCCGCCCAGCAGGCCGACGACAACGAGCAGCTGGGTCACTACGCCGACCGCGAATTGGCCTACGCCTACCTCAAAACCAACGAGCTGGACAAGGCCCTGGAGCACGCCAAAATTGAGTACGCCCGCCGCCCCGACAACATCGACGTGAACGAGACTATGGCCTGGGTGCTCTACAAGCGCGGCAACTTTGCCGAAGCCCAGAAATACATGCAGGTGGCCCGCCGCACTGGCTCGAAAAACCCGGTGCTGCTGGGCCGCGCCGGACTCATCCTCACCAAGCTCGGCCAAGTGGCCGAAGGCCAGGCGCTGCTTAAAAAATCGCTGCAAACCGCGCCCTACCTCGACACCGAGGTGGAAGCGGAAGGCAAGAAGCTGCTGGCCGCCCGCTGAGGACCTGTTTGAATTATTCCTGGCATCCGCTAAACGCTGTAGAGACGCGACACTTCGCGTCTCGTCGTGTGCGCCGCCTGGATGTCGTTCAACGGTGGTCGTTCAACGCCGAGACGCGAAGTATCGCGTCTCTACAGTTTTTGGATGCTGCACATGTTAACGCTAACCGCTTCTAAGTAGAGATGAAAGCCCCCGCATTAGCCCAGGCCGAGAAAGTGGGCCGCCGCGGTTTGCGGGCGGTGCCGCTGCTGCTCCTGCTGGCCTTGCCGGCCGCGGCCCACGTGCTCAACACGGACCTGTCGAAGCTCTCGCGCACCGAAATATTCGGGACTTATCTGGGGCTGGGCTTCACGCACATCATCCCGCTGGGGTTCGACCACATTCTGTTCATTGTCAGCCTCTACATCCTGGAGCCGCGCCTCAAGCCCGTGCTGTGGCAGGCCACGGCCTTCACGGTGGCGCACTCCATCACGCTGGGGATGGCCATGTACGGGCTCATCCAGCCGCCTTCCGCGGTCATCGAGCCCATCATTGCGCTGTCCATCCTGTTTGTGGCCATTGAAAACCTTATCACCGACCGGCTCAACCCCTGGCGGGTGGCCATCGTGTTCGGGTTTGGGCTGGTGCACGGCATGGGCTTCGCCAGTGCCCTCACCGGCCTGGGACTGCCCCAAAAAGATTTTTTCGGCTCGCTCATCTCCTTCAACGTGGGCGTGGAGCTGGGCCAGGTTTCGGTGATACTGCTGTGCTGGGCGCTGGTGGGCCGCTGGGCCGCCCACAAGGCCTGGTACAAGCAGCGCGTGGTGGTGCCCGTGTCCGTGGTCATCGGGCTGGTGGCCGCGTACTGGACCATCGAGCGCGTGTTTTTCTCTTGATAACGAAGCTTTTGTTCATGCTGCGCTCCTTGCTCGCCTTGCTGCTGTTGGCCAACTACCTGCTGGTGGTGGGCGCGGGCCTGGTGGTGGCGCGGCCCGACGCCCCGGCCTTTTCGGCCGCGCACCCCTACCAGCACAGCCGGCACTGCCAGCAGCAGAACTACCTGCGGCTCGACTGCTTTGAGCAGTGCCACGGCCGCCGGCAGGAAGCCACTGCCAAGCTGCCCGCCGGCGCGGGCCTGCACTTTTTGGCCCAGCTGAAAGGCTTGGACGTGCACTGCCCCGCCGAGCAGGCGATGCCTTTGCCGCGCCCCGCTTTCCGGGTGGCGCCCGCGGAAAACGCTACCGAAACGGGCGGCGCGCCAGCCGCCGGATTTGGGGGCCGCGACTACCCGCCGCCCCGCCGGGGATAAGCTGAATGCCTAAACCCGGCAGGGTTTGGGCGGAACCCAATCGGGTTCGCCGCGTTCGGGGGCCACTGAGCCACGGCGCCGCTTCGTCTTATCTTCCAATCGACGCCGCTTTTCCGAGCCCGAAAGGGACCGGCCGGCGTCACGTATCCGGCTTTATGAAGGTTGTTTTTTTACGCGAAACCCGCGGCTTGGCGCCGCACAAATGGGGGCGTTGCCTGCTGCTCGCGGCGCTGTTTTTCTCTTCGTTTTACGCTCATCTGGCCCGGGCCCAGGGCACCGCCACGCTGCGAGGCTCCGTGGCCGACTCGCTGTCGGGCCAGCCCCTGGTGGGCGTGAGCGTGGGCCTGGAAGGCCAGCCCGGCGGCACCGCCACCGACGCGCTGGGCCAGTTTCGGCTGGGCGGCGTGGCGGCCGGCTCCTACACCTTGCGGGTGGGCGCCCTGGGCTACCGCACCCGCGCCGTGCCCCTGACCGTGGCGGTCGGCGAAAGCCGCTCGGTGCCGCTGGTGCTGGGCGGCGCGTCCCTGAGCCTGGCCGAGGTGACCGTGAGCCAGCCCCGCGACCCCAACCAAAGCCTGGCGGCCATCACCCAAATCGACAAGGTGCTGCGGCCCGTGAACTCGGCCCAGGACCTGCTGCGGCTGGTGCCGGGCCTGTTCATTGCGCAGCACGCGGGCGGCGGCAAGGCCGAGCAGATTTTTCTGCGCGGCTTCGACGTGGACCACGGCACCGACTTCGCCGTGAGCATCGACGGGCTGCCGGTGAACATGGTGAGCCACGCCCACGGCCAGGGCTACGCCGATTTTCACTTCGTGATACCCGAAACGGTGGAGCAGCTGAAAGTGTACAAGGGGCCCTACACGGCCCGCTTCGGCGACTTTGCCACGGCCGGCGCCGGCGAGTTCCTCACCAAAACCCGCCTCGATGCCAGCCAGGTGAAGCTGGAAATTGGCCGCTACGACACCCGCCGGGCCCTGGTGATGCTGGACCTGCTGGGCAACAACAACCGCCATCTGCTCTCCAAACGGCATGAAAGCGCCTA
>DASVTG010000768.1:0-2520 GCA_036387695.1 Hymenobacter sp.
CGCAAAGAACAGATGATCAGCCAACGTAGGATCCACAAACTTATGCTTGGTGGGTAGCTGAGCGCCGGCGTAGAGCTGCACCGCCATGGGGTCCAGGGCGACTTCCTGCTTCATGGCGCCTTGGCTGCTGCCGTTCTCAAACCAGGTCACCTTCCATTCCGGGTCCCAGTTCCACACGTTCACCACAATTTCCTCGGGCCGGTCGGGCACGCTGCCTTTCGGGTAAATGCGGAACTGGTGACCGCGCTCCTTGCCCACCGATTTGTAGTACCATTTGATGTCGCTGCCGCTCACTTCGTACACGGCATAGCCGCTGGGGGTGCCGTCGGTGCAGATGGGGCCGGTCCACCAGGCGCCGCACACGGCGCCGTGCGTGTGCTCAATGGTGTTTTCGTTGAACACCTTCTCGCTCACGTGCGTGTGTCCCGACATGATATGCGCCTTGTACGGCTTCAGGATCCGGTACAGCTCCGCGCGGTTAGAGACGACCGAACCCAGGGGCTCTTCGTCCAGCTTATTTCTTCTTTTATTGCCGCTGTCGACCGGGATGTGCAGGGCCACTACTACCGTCGTGCCGGGCTTCACGTAGGCTAGGTCCTGCTCCAGCCACTGTAGCTGCTGCTCGGTCAGGTAGCCAATGTAGCGCTTGGCCACGCCGATAAAGAACACGTCATCGAGCACCACATAGTGGATGTCGCCCCGATTGAAGGAATAGTACGACGGCCCGAAAAGGCTCCTGAATGTCTGGGAAGAACCTTCGTCGGTGCGGGCCTTGATGTCCATGTCGTGGTTGCCGATGACCTGGAAATACGGGATGCCCGTCGTGGCCACGCCCTGCCGGTAATCGTCGAACAGCTCGAAATGGTCCCACACCAGGTCGCCGCAGCCGATACCGTGAAATAGCGTGTTAGGGCCATAGCTGTCAACGAGTTGCTTGGTGTCCGGCGCCGACTTGGTCTTGAACTCTTCGGCATCGGCTTTGGAAATCATCTGCGGATCGGCCCACACGATGAAGTTGTGCTTGGTGTCATCCTGCTTGAGCTTTTTTAACTCAAAGTCAGCCTTAAAGCGGCCCTGCGTCGGCACAATTTTGCGGTGGAACTGCGCAATGCCTTTCTCGTGGGGAAACTCGTAGCCGCGGGGCACGGTGAGATACACAAACTCCGCCGTGGCGTTGCTGGCCAGCGTATAGTTGCCTTTGGGGTCGGTCAGGGTGATGTTGATGCCGTCGGTGACGGCCACACCGGCCAGGCCCTGGCCTTGCGCGTGCACTTTGCCGCTCAGGCTAACGGCCGAAAGATCTTTGCCTTTCGCGGGAGGCGTTGGCGCCACTTTGGGCTGGGCGGAGAGTAAGCTGACATCCAGCGTCATGCCAACGCTGGCCAGGCCTAATGACTTCAGAAAAGTTCTTCTTTGCTGTGACACGGGTTCTGGTTATGGTAAGAGCTTGTATAGATTTGAAAATGAGCAGGCGGTGGGGTCCGTTAGCCTATTTTTCCCACCACACTTTTATGTTGACGTTGTCGCCGCCCATAGCTTCCACAGCGTTTTGATAGTTGGCGCCGTTGCTGATCTGCACGCTGGTGGGGTAGCGGAAACGCACCGGCATCATGCCGTTATTGAACAGGTCCTTGCCCTTGGGCAACACCGGCAGCCCGGTGCGGCGGTACTCAAACCACTGCTGGTAGTCATTGAAAAACAATGCGTAGTACTTCTGTAGCATGATGCGAGCTAGGGTGCCATTGTAAGCCGCCGCCGCGTTTTGGAAATAGGTGGCCGGTAGCGTAGCGCCCCACTGCTCCACGGCAGCTTTCACGCCGCGCTCGTAGGCGGCTTTGGCGTCGCCGTTGGTGATGCCTCGCTGCGCGGCTTCGGCTTTGATAAACTCCACCTCCGCGTAAGTCATCATCACGCAGGTCATGGGGGCCGTTACCAGAGCAATATTCAGGTTGGAGGGAATGTACTTGAACTGGGCGTCGCTGCCGGAGTAGGCGCTCGGAATGCCTTTGTAGCCAATCGTGGTTCTGCCGTCGCTCGACCTAGCCTGGCCAGCAAACCTAGGTAGGCGCGGGTCGCTCATGGCGCTCAGATTATCGATGAAGAACTCGGCGGCGGCCCGGCCGGTCGTGAAGTCGATGGCGCGGCCCCAGGGTGAGACGTTGGGTGCTACGCCCGTGACTTTCAGTAGCGCAGCTTCGCTGTTCTGGGTGAAGACCGGGTACTTCGTGGGGTTGTTGATCATCTCGGCCAGCTTGGCCGTGGCGTTCATCTCACTGCGCTTCGATACGCGCAGCAAGAGCCGCATATGCAGCGAGTTGCAGAATTTTTGCCAGTTCGGTACGTTGTTGCTGTAGAGAAGATCGGTGCCGTACGCCATACCCCTCGTGGTGACGAACAGACCGTTGGCGGTTTCTAGATCATTCAAAATCTGCGTGTAAATTTCCCGCTGCGGGTTGAAGGCCGGATACAGCAGACCCTCGTCGCCGCGCACCGCTTCCGTCATCGGCACGTCGCCGAAGC
>DASVTG010000769.1:0-9460 GCA_036387695.1 Hymenobacter sp.
CGCCGTAACGTCGTTTTCCACCGCGAACTTGCCCAGCACGCCCAGCACGGCCGTGGCGGCCACTTGCAGCAGGGTGCCGCTGGCCGCCGGCTGAATGCCGGATTCCTCGGCAATTTCGTTCACGGTGATGCGGTAGGTGTGGCCCAGCAGGTCGAGCAGCAGGTTGGTGCCGCGCTCGTACCAGCGCGCCGTTTGCGAAGCCGACAATTGGGTGAGCACGTGGGCCGCGTCCGCTTCCCGCACCAAGTGCAGCAGGTCGGCCGGGGCCGCGCCGCCGCGTTCCATTTGGCGCAGCAAGCCGTTGAGCAGCAGCGGAACCGCTTTGTTTAAAGCTCGTTCGACCCCCGTTTCGGTTTCGCCCACTTGCTGGCTAAGGTGGCTTATCACGTCTTCGGTAAAACAGAATTTTACTGTCTCCACTAAACCTTTCTCCATGTTCATAAACAGTTAATTAGTAGCACGTGAAAGCGGCGCGACTGAGCCGCTAAACCACCCAAAACCATGCGAGGCCATTCCACACAACCAGACAAAACGTCGTCGCAAACCTCGATTTCTCAAGTAGTGCTTGCTAGAGGGAACGGATAAGCCCGGTGGTAGAATAGCCTATAGACTAATGGATAGTGCAAATAATTCACGCAATAAAAATAATTTTTATCGAAATCAGATGCAACACCCCAAACAGATTTTTTTTAGCTAAGCCATTGAGCCCGATATGTTTGCTGCATACCAACCGGATAGCCAATCCAAACTTTTTTGAGCCAGCTAGTGTAGCAAAGACAATGGGAGCGGCCCCGGCGTAGACCCGGAACGGGGGGTAGCCCAAAAAGCCTTCCGTGAGCTAGAACCGCCGGAAGAAATTAAGCAGCTGATAATGAATATTCAAGCGCCAACCCGGTCGAGAATCTTGTTGATTCTGACTTCGAGTTCTTCGGGGTTGAAGGGCTTCACGAGGTAGTCGTCGGCGCCTTGCCGGAGGCAGGTAATCTTGTTGTGGACGTCGTCCGTGACCGAGAGCATCATCAGCGGGGTGTGGCGGTGCGTGGCCGACTGACGTAGCGCCCGGATGAAGTCCAGCCCGTTCATGAAGGGCATTTCGTAGTCGGCCACAATGATGTCGACCTGGTGGCCTTGCTCCAGCCACGCCATGGCATCGCGCCCGTTGGCGGTGAGCACCACCTCGTACTCGTGGGCAAAATAGTGCTCCAGTATCAGCTGAATGGCGGGTTCGTCGTCAATGACTAACAATTTCCTTTTCATCATTGGGTCGTTTGGGTCCCGGTGCGCAGCAAGGGTTCTGGTTTGCCTTTCGGCAAAAGCGCGGCCGGGAATGAATCGGGAAACGCCAGGCGCAACCGCCGGGCAACTCATAAGTTGGCTTCGCAATAGAGCTGTTTCTTGAATACGTCGGTTATCTGGGCGGTGACGCGGCTGATGGTGCGCAGCAGGTTGGCCAGAATGGCGGGCTCGGGCCCTTGCTTCAGGATTTCCTCGAACTTGCGCACGTAGCGCTGGGCCTCGTCCACTTGCAGGTTGCCGTAGGTGGACTTCAAGGTGTGCACCAGCAGCGTGGCGGCGGGCCAGTCGTGCAGGTTCACGGCTTGGCGCAGCTGCTCGAGCTGGTTCGGCACGGTGTCGACGAACAGCTGCTGCATCTTGCGGATGAAGCCCGCGTCGTGGGCCAGCCGGCCCAGTCCCTCAAACCCGTACACCGGCGCGGCCGGCACCGGCGCCGGCACTTCGGCGGGCTGCCAGCCCGCAACGCTGCGGGCGGTGTTCTGGGCAATCACCAGGTACAGGCTGTTTTCGTGGTAGGGCTTCACCAGGCAATCCATGAAGCCCGCCTGCGTGTACGAGTCCAGGTCGCTCTTCATGGCGTTGGCCGTGAGCCCGATGATGGGGGTGTGCTGGTTGGGGCCGGGCAGCCGGCGCAGGTAGGCGGCGGCTTCCACGCCGTTCATCCGCGGCATCTGAATGTCCATCAGAATCAGGTCGTAGGAAGTGACGTCGGCCATGGCCACGGCCTGCTTGCCGTCGCTTGCCACTTCGGCCTCCACCTCCCAGGACTGGAGCAGCGCGCGGGCCAGGAAGGCGTTCACGGGGTTGTCTTCCACCAGCAGCACCCGCAGGCCCTGCAAGAGGCCGGCCGGCAGCTCCTGGGGCGGGGCGGGCAGGCGGGGCACTTGCTCGCTTATCCGGTAGGGCAGGGTGAAATAGAAGCGGCTGCCTTGCCCCGGCTGGCTGTCGAGCCAGATGCGGCCGCCCTGCAACTCGATGAGGTTCTTGCAAATGGCCAGCCCCAGCCCGGTGCCGCCGTACAGCCGCGCAATGCTGTTGTTGGCCTGCCCGAAGCTCTTGAACACCTTGTCGAACTTGTCGGGGCTGATGCCGATGCCGGTGTCCTCCACGCAAAACTGCAGGTGCACCACGCCGGCTTCGTGGTGGTTCACGCCCACCGTCACGGTCACCTGGCCCGCGCTGGTGAATTTGATGGCGTTGTTAATCAGGTTCACCAGCACCTGGTTCAGGCGCACGGGGTCGCCTTCCACCACCGGCAGGGGGTCGTCGTGCACTTCGGCTTGCAGCACCAGGCCCTTGGCTTCGGCCAGGAAGGCCAGCGACTTGGTGGTGTTGTACACCGTCTCGGCCACGTCGAACGAAAGGGTTTCCAAATCCACTTTGCCCGATTCGATTTTCGCAAAGTCGAGGATGTCGTTGATGACCACGAGCAGGCTTTCGGCGTTCGACAAAATCAGGTCGAGGTACTCGCCTTGCTCGGGGGTGCTGGATTGCTTTTTCAGCAGCCGCGACAAGCCCACGATGCCGTTCATGGGCGTCCGGATTTCGTGGCTCATGTTGGCCAGGAATATTTCCTTGGTGCGCACCGAGTCTTCGGCCGCCACCCGGGCGCGGTTCAGGTCGGTGATGTCGGCGGCGATGGTGAGCAGGTAGCGGGTGCCGTCGGGCCGGGAAAAGGGCTTTTTGGTGGTGTGGTACCAGGCGTCCTGGCCGTTGGGCCGGGTGTGCCGGGCCTCAAAGCTGAGGCTGGCGCCGGTGGCCAGCAGGTCCAGGTCCTCTTGCAGCGAGCCGGCCGGCACGGCCTGGGCCAACAGCTCCTCCACGCTGGTGCCGTAGAGGGTGGCGTAGGCGTCGTTGGCCAGAATGAACTTGCCCGCCGCGTCCTGCACGCTGATGGGGTTGGGGTTGGCCTCAATCACCTGGCGCACAAACTCCTGCTGGTTGGCCAGCTGCTGCTCAATGTGTTTGCGCGGGGTGATGTCGGTGCCGTACCCGATGAGGTAGGTCACTTGGCTTTGCTCGTTCACCACCGGGTAAAACTTGCGCAGGTAGTGCACGGGGTCGGCGGCGTCGCTCACCTGGGTTTCCTCCCAGGTCACTTCCTGCTGCGAGGCCAGCGCCCGCTGAAACTGCTTGTGGTGCAGGGCCATGGTGGCCGGGTTCCACTGCTGGGCGTGGCAGTAGGCGGCGTGGTCGCGGCCGGTCACTTGCTGGTTGATGCCGGCATCGGGCACCTCGCGCTGGTTCACAAACAGCAAGGTCTGGGCCACGTCAAACACCGAAATGCCGGCGGGCACGTTGTTCAGGATGCTCTCGTAGAATTCCTTCTGCCCAATCAGCTTTTCGGTGAAGTCCTTCTCTTCGTTGATGTCCTGAATCGAGCCCAGCAGCTCCAGCGCCTCGCCCTGCGCGTCGCGCCGGAACACCGTGTCCTGCACCCGAAACCACTTCCACTGCCCGTCGCGGGCCAGCAGGCGCAGCTCCATCTGCACGGGCGTGCCGGCGGGGGCTTTGCGCAGCTTTTCGTGGTGCATGGGCAGCCGGCGCTTGTCGTAGGGGTGCAGCAAGGACTCGAGCAGGTGCGGCTTCAGCCGCCGGATTTCCGCCGAGCTATAGGCCAGCACCTGGTACAGCCGTTCATTCAAAAAAACGTCCGTCTTCGTGGCCAGGTTGTAGACGTACAGCGTGGCCGGCACGGCCCTGGTCACGCGGTCGAGAAAGCGCTGGCGCTTGGCCAGCTTTTCGCGCAGCGCTTGGCGCATCAGCCCTTCGTCGCGCAAGCGTGCTTCCAGCTCCCCAATTTTTTGACGCAGAGATTGGTTTTCCAGCCACGCCGCCGGCGGCTGTGTGGTGTCCATCTTCGCATTGGGGCTTACTCTCATCTGGGCAATGGGCTATGGTGCGCGTCGTTGGTTGAAAATCAGTCACGCAGCGATGAAACTCGTACTCACGTCCGGGCAGCCGGCGCGGCAAACGCACCGCCTCGGAAACCCGCCTGCGGCCAGCAGGCCAAAAGCAACAGCGAGCAGGAGCTCGCCGGATTGACTAGCAGGAAGCCGATTTCTCCGCGAGGAGAAGCAAAGCATTCCCGGTGACACTGCTTGCGACCACCCGCCCAAACGGTTGCTGTTTCGCGGTGCCCAAGCAAGCTCCACCAAGCACAGCCGACTGGCAATTGCTGAATTTATAACAGTAATAATTCGGGTAAGGACAGGATTTGCAAACCAAAAAATCTAGATTTTACTGGTTTATGTGCTACAAATTACGGCAGAAAAGTGTTTTGATTGCAACGAACAAATACGTATTCCCATGCGGCTTCTACTTAAAAAGCCATCTCCTACCTGTTCAGCTTACTGGTGGCTGGTTCTTGAAGCAGCGTGACTGGCTGGCTCATAAAGACTTGAAGCGCGCCGAGTAAGCCCGGCAATAGCCGGCTGCAAATCGGTTTCGGCACGTCATAAAATTTGGTTGTTGGCGAGCAACGCACGGTTTGATGGCCGGTAAGCGGGCCCAGCCTAATTTTGGGGTTGCATGAACGACCCGGAAATCCGCTCCTTGCTGTACCCGTTGCTCACGGGTGGGGTGTACATCGACGAGCTGCCCACCGGCAGCACCCGCGCCGACGTGGTGCACATCACGCCCGACTTCACGCACGGCTATGAAGTGAAGGGCGACGGCGACACCCTGCAGCGCGTGGCCAACCAGCTGCGCTGCTACGGCGAGGTCTACGATTTCGTGACCTTCGTCGTCACCGAGAAACACCTGGCCAAAGTGCTGCCGCTGCTGCCCGAGTGGGTGGGCGTGCTGGTGGCCTCGGCCGACGGCCTGCTCACCCACCGCGCCGCGGGCTACAACGCGGGCGTGGAGCGGGCGCCCATCGCCAGCCTGCTGTTGCTGGAAGAAGTCAAGCAGTTTCTTATGGCCCGGGGCCTGGCGGGCGTGAGCACGCTGCGCGGCCGGGAAGTGGGCCATTTCCTGCGCACCACGCACACGGTGCCGCTTTCCAGCCTGGCCCAGTACGTGCGCGACCGCCTCATGGCCCGCCTGCCCGAACGCCTGCTCATGCGGGCCGAGCGCAAGGCCGAGCGCGAGCGGCTGCCGCCCCGCAAGCCCAAACCCAAGAAAGCCAAACGCAAGAAACCAGCGGCGCGCAAAAAGGCCGCGAAGGTGGGCTAAACGAGTAGAGACGCCTACTTGCGTCTCGGCATTCGCGCCGTTTGACTGTCATCGTTCTAACACGAGTCGTTCAACGCCGAGACGCAAGTAGGCGTCTCTACAGCACCATGGTCATGATGGAGTGCGCGGCGGCAGTGGTTTTGGCGGCTTGCCCGCTTATCCAGAGCTGAAAGTCCAGCGGTTTGTCGGTCTGGTTCATCACCACCACGGCCACGCTGCCGTCGGCGTTGCGGAAGGCGGTGGTTTGCAAGGCGTCGCGGTTGGAGGCGGTGGCAATGCGCTTGGCGCCGGGGCGGATGAATTTCGAGAAATGGCCGATGTAGTAATAGGCGTTGGTGTAAATGAGCTGGCCAGCTTTGGTATCGGCGATGATGGGGGCAAAGCAGAAGTTGCCCACGTGGTTGGGGCCGCCGGTTTCGTCGAGCAGCACGTTCCAGTCGGTCCAGCCCACGGTGCCGGCGTTGAAGTCGCCAATCATCGACATGCCGTAGCGCTCGCCCAGGGCCCAGTCGGTCACCCGCGGCCGGCTAAAGTTCTCCACGCAGCCTTCGGTGAAAATCAGGTTTTTGGTGGGGTAGGTTTCGTGCACCCGGCGCACGTTGTCGAAGAGCATGCCGGAGCCGGTCCAGGTTTCGTACCAGTGGTAGCCGATGCCCCACACGTACTTAGCCGCCTGCGGGTCGTCGAGCACGGCGCTGGCGCGCTGGTACACCAGGTCGCGGTTGTGGTCCCAGGCGATAAGTTTCTTGCCGCCCAGCCCGCCCTTGGCCAGCGTGGGCCCCAGGTAGCCCTTGATGAAGTCGCGCTCCTCTTCGCCGGTGAAAATGCAGGACTCCCATTTTTGGGTGGCCATGGGCTCGTTCTGCACCGAGAGGCCCCAAATGGGGATGCCCCGCTGCTCGTAGGTTTTGATGAATTTGACGTAGTAGTCGGCCCAGGCCTGGCGGTACTGGGGCAGCAGCTTGCCGCCGCGGAGCATGGTGCCGCTGTCTTTCATCCAGCCGGGCGGGCTCCAGGGGCTCACGTAGGGCGTGAGCTTGCCGCCCGCCGCGGCCATGGCCTGCTTGATGAACGGAATGCGAAACTGCTCGTCGTGCTGCACGCTGAACGTTTTCAGCGCCTCGTCTTTGTCGGCCACGTAGGTGTAGCTGCCGCTCGAAAAGTCCGAGCTGTGGATGCTGGTGCGGGCCAGCGTGTAGCCAATGCCGTCCTTGGGGCTGTAGTACGCCCGCAGGAACTCCTGCTGCTGGGGCTTGGGCAGCTTGGCAAAGGTTTCGGCGGCGGCATCCGTGAGCGCCCCGCCAATGCCCAGCATGGTCTGAAAGGTGTGGTTGGGGTCCACGAACACGCACACCTGGGTTTCCAACGGCTGCCCCGCGGCCTGAAACGCCACCGCCTCGCCGGGGGTGAGGCGCAGGGCCGTGTTGGCCGCCGTGGCGTACACGCGGGCTTTTTTGCCCGCGGCTGAATACGCGGCCGGGGCGGGGTTTTGGGCGGCACCATCAAGCACAAGGCCCGACAGCAGCAGTAAGCTGAGGATGCTTTTCGTCATAAAAGGGTAAGAATCGGAGCAGGACGTGAAAGAATCAGCCCGCGGGAAATCACTGTTTGCTGAGGTTGAACTCGGTGGTATAGCCCGCGCCGGCAATGCGAACCACGTACAGCCCACTTTTCAGGCCCGAAACGTCAAGGGTGTTGCGTTCCCCGGTGCCCGTGCGGGTTTTGGTCAGCACCGTGCGGCCGGCCGTGTCCAACACCACCAGGCGGTGCGACTTCACCGCCGCGGGCATTTGGTACGTTAGGCTGGTGGAAACGGGGTTGGGGTAAAAAGTAACGGGCCCTTTCTTCGCGCCTCGGCTGGCCAGGGCGACGTTGCCCAGAATCCCAAATGCGAATTTTTCACTGGCCGAAACAGCGGAGCGGGTGCACGTCATGGCGCCCGTGCCATTTTCCGACGACACGTACTTGCCGTTGCTGCCGCGCAGCGAAACGGTGCCGTCGGCGTTTATCACCCAATCAAATTCCTCGGTGCCGAATGCCACGGGGCGCGAGCAACTAAGGGCCGCGCCGTTTTCAGACGAAACGTAGCCGTTGGTGGCGCTGCTCCGCAGCTTCACTTTGGTGCCGCTGGCCGCTTCCATAATGAACTGCTCCCAAACGCCGTAAGCCACCCGTCCGCACGTCATGGGTTGGTTGCCGCCTTCGCTCGATGCGTACCCGTTGTTGCCGCCCTGCAGCCAGATGACTTTGTTGAGCGGCGGCGCCGAAAGGCCGTTGTAGCTGCCGCCGCCGGGGTAGTTGACGATGCCATTCTGATTGGGCGCCAGGGCGTTGAGCGCCGTGTTGGGCAGGCAGTTCGCAAACAGAATGTTGGTCAGCACCTGCGGCAAGCCGGCGGGGCCGTCCACCACGTAGGGCGGCGGAATGTGCAGCAGCGCGGCGTTGTTGCCCGCCTCGAAGCGCTTGTACGTCCAGTGGCACCAGCCGATGCCCACGGAGTTGAGGCGCTGGGCGGCTTCGCGCATCCAGGCGTCGGTATTTTCGCCGGTTTCGCCCACCCAGATGGGCACGTTGTGGTCGGTTCGGAAGCGCGTGAGGTTGCCGATGGTGCGCAGGTTGTTGGCCTTGCCGGGGTCCACGGAATTCACGTTGTTGTCCAGCAGGTAGGTGGCGCCGCTGTAGCGGTGGGAGTTATAAACCAGGTTGTCGGTGTTGGTAAAAGTGTGCTTCTCCAGGTAGTTGAAGTCGTTGCCGTAGCCGTTGCCTTCCAGCAGCAGCAAGTGGTGGTCGCCCTGGGCCCGCACCGCGTTGATGAGCCGCTGGAACAAGTCGTGAATGGGCTGATTGGTAGGAACGTTGTTGGGCTCGTTTATCAGGTCGTACATCGCCACGCGGGCGTCGTTCTTGTAGCGGGCCGCAATGGCGCCCCACAGCCGCGTGGTGACGTCCTGGTTGATGGGCTGGTTCCACAAATCCAGGGGCTGAATGGAGTCGGCAATGTTGGCGTCGGTGCCCTGCGAGCCGGGCGCGGCGTGCAGGTCCAGGACAACGTACAGGTTGTTGGCCGCGCACCAGGTCAGCACGCTGTCAATCAAGCGGTAGGCTTCCATGTTGGCCGGGTCCACGAACAGCTCGTTGGCCGCGTACCAGCCGCTGAGCGAACTCACGTAGGAAGCATACGTGGTGGTGCCGCGCAGCACGCTGTTGCGCACTGCCCGCTGGCCGGGCGTCAGGAACAAGTCGTAGTGCAGCGGCAGCCGCACGCAGTTGAACCCCTTGGAAGCCAGGTAATCAATGTCGGCTTTCGTGATGAAGTTGTTGCGGTAGCTCTGGTAAAAGGCCTCCACTTCGGCATCGCTCATGCCGGCGTGGTAGAGGGTTTGCTTCACTGCGCCCTGGGTTTGCTTGCCGTTGTGCCCGCCCCAGCCCGGCTTGATGATGTAGCCTTCCTGCAAGGCCCAGCCGCCCAAATTCACGCCGTTCAGGAGGACTTCCTGGTTGCTGGCATTCACGATTTTGGTCCCGCTGGCTCGCAGGAAGCTTTGCGCCTGCGTTGCATTGGCCAGCCCCAGCAACAGGTAAAACAGCCCCAAAAAGGCAAAGCGCCAGCGGCATGCGAATGACTTGTGGTGCCAAATGGGAGTGGTCCTGTTCATTAGCGGGGGCGGGATTTTGATGGAGGCAACCGGAAAGCCGCGTTCCGTTACCGGTCAGGCTGGGGCAGCCTCCGCGGAGCCAGGTCGGGCAACGGGTAAACGGGCAGGCCAACGCCATCCCGGACTGCCGGACCCTACCCGCTGAGGCCAGCAAATGTAGCCGCCACCCGGAAGAAAAATCCAAATAAAAAACCCTCTACAAGGTCAGAAACGCGGTTTTGCACACTTACAGCACACGTAAAGAACCCGGGGAAGCGCCTTGCAGGAAGGCTCCTGCGGGTTCGCCCACGCAACGCGCTACTGGTTAAAAAACACGCAAAAACGCCCAAATG
>DASVTG010000770.1:0-4090 GCA_036387695.1 Hymenobacter sp.
GTTTTGCTTGATGAAATCTTCGCTCACGTAATCGGCGCCGTGCATCACGATGGAGCGGGCGGCGGCGTTGGTGTTCACGCCTTCGTCCAGGCCCGCGAGGCGGAGCGAACGGCCGTGTTTGCCCTGGTACTCGCCGCCGGTGGCGTAGAAGCCCAGGCTGCTCATGTTGCTCTGGTCGGTGTTGGAGAAGTTGGTGGCTTCGTTCTCGCCGGAGTTGTGGCCGTGGGCCACCAGGGTATGAAAAAGAACGTCGTTATTGACCAAGTCAAGCACCCACAGGCGCTTTTCGGTCGAGGGCAGGTCGAAGTCCACCACCGTCAGCAGCTGCTTGTCGCCGGTCAGCTTGCCGGCCTGGCGCAGGTTGAGGTAGCCGGTCATGGCCTTGGCGAAAGTTTCGAAACGCAGGCCTTCTTCCTCAGCGTGGAGGGCGTCGTAAGTGGCGCGCAGCTTGAAGTCAAACACGGCCTTGGGCGACAATGCCATGCCAGGCATGCGCAGCTCGTTGGTCGAACTGCCGGCCATGGACTTGGTCACGGGGCCCGCTACGGGCGTGGCCAGGAACAAGGATGCCAAAAAGGGCAGCACCCGGCGCGCAATGCGCTGGCGCCGCAAAGACTTTCTTTTCCGGTGAATTACGCTGGGCTGGTGCATGATTTCGAAGGGTTAGCGGGAGGCTAAAAGAACCCGCCGCCAAGAAACGGGCAACAGGTTCAGAACCTTATACGTGAATATCGACCCCAGGGGCCACCTATTAAACGCCTTCGTTATCAAAATGATTCCGAAAACCTTCCCTCCTACTCCCAGCCGCGTTTGAGAAACCGCCGCCCCGCGGCCGGGCCATCAAGCCAGCGGGAAGCCAGGCCGGGCCCGCTCAGCAACAGCAGGCTGCCCACCCGCACGCTCGCGATGATTTCTTTGTACTGCTCGGGCGGCAGCGCGGGGCAGCCCCGGCTGTACCCCAAGTGGCCGTATTGCTGAATGTATTTCGGGCTGGCGTAATCGGCCGCGTGCAGCACCACGTAGCGGTCAAAGGCATTGGTGTTTTGCCCTTTGTCGAGGCCCTCAATGCGGCGGGAATAGCCATGAATGCCGTCATAGGTGCCCGCCGTGCGGTAGAAGCCGAGCGAGGTGCAAGCCGACTTTTCCAGGTTGGAAAACCGCGTGGCCCGCAGCTTGCCCGAGCCCTCCCCGTGTGCCACCAAGCTGCGGTGCAGCACGCGGGCGTTGCGCAGGTCGAGCACCCACAGGCGCTCGGTGGTGTTGGGCAAGTCCATGTCGGCCACGGCCAGCAGGCCCGCGCGCTCAATGCGGCCGGTGGGGTGCAGCGTGAGGTAGCCCACGCAGGCCTGCTCCAGCACCTCGGGGCGCAGTTCGGCCGCCGCCGGCCCCAAGGCCGCGTGCAGTTGCCGAATGGCTTGGCGAAGGGTATCGGGCACCTCTGGCAGCGGTGCCACCGGCGTCAGCACCACCGAATCGGGCGTGGCGACAGCCACTGCCGAGGTCGTGGGCGGCTCCGACGAGGCCGTAAAAGCGGAGGAAGCTCCGCTGTTCAACTCATCGGCCCGCAGCTGGCAGCCGGCCACCAGTGCGCCAACCGCCACCGACAGCAGCGTACGTTTGGCCGCGCCCCCCTTCCGTATTAGCCCTATCATGCCCTGAAAGTACTGCCAAGGGCCGCTTTCGCCAACTATCCGCGGTGTCTCAATTCTTGACCGGCCTCCTCGAACTGGCACACCTCCGTTGCGCCCGCCAGAACTTACTTACGCGTGCCCCGTGAAGGCCTTGGTATACTTTGAGCTATTCGCCGGTATGGGCATCACGAAATAAAAATCAGCGCGGTTCCGGCCTTGGGCCTGGTTTGCCGTATTCACTACTCCGGACGCTGCTGGTTTTGCATCCCCCGCATCATTTCGATGCCGGGCTGGTTTAACACCTACTTTTGTGGCGCGCCAACGCGCCTTCTACACAGTATTTTTTTGGGCCGGCGACCTTGCCGGCCTTGTTCGTATATGGCCACAGTAGCTATCAATCTTGCCACCGGCACCTTCCAGCAAGAGGAAATCATCGTCGGCATCGACTTAGGCACCACCAACAGCCTCGTGGCGTACGTGCACCCCGACAGTCGCCAGCCCGTGGCCATCAACGACCAGGGCCGCGGCAGCATCGTGCCCTCGGTGGTGCACTTCCCCGCCGATGGCGCAGACCCCGTTGTTGGCACCGAGGCCCGCGAATTCTTGCTGACCGACCCGCAACGCACCATTTATTCGGTGAAGCGCCTGCTGGGCAAAAGCTACCGCGACCTGGGCCAGCACGCCACGCAGCTCGGCTACAAGGTCATCGACGATAATTCTGAAGGTTTGGTGAAAATCCGGGTCGATGACCGGTTCTTCTCTCCCATCGAGCTGTCGGCCGACATTTTGAGGGAGCTGCGCGCCCGCGCCGAGCACGCCCTCAAAACGCCCGTAAACCGCGCCGTCATCACCGTGCCGGCGTATTTCAACGACTCGCAGCGCCAAGCCACCCGCGACGCGGGCCGCCTGGCCGGCCTCGAAGTGCTGCGCATCGTGAACGAGCCCACTGCGGCGGCCCTGGCCTACGGCATTGGCCTGGACCCCAGCGAGGAAAAAACCGTGGCCGTGTACGACCTCGGCGGGGGCACTTTCGACATCAGCATCCTGCGCATTCAGCAAGGCATTTTTGAGGTGCTGAGCACCAACGGCGACACCTACCTCGGCGGCGACGACCTTGACCGGGCCGTGGTGGACCACTGGACCGCCACGTTCGGCTTGCCCGAGACCTTCCACACCAACCCGCACCTGCAACAGCAACTGCGCCTGGCCGCCGAAATGGCTAAGAAGTACCTCAGCCAGCACGAGGATTTCACCACCCAGCTCACCGACGACGCCGGCCAGAATATTTCTGTCACGCTCTCCCGCACGCAGTTCAACGGCCTTATTCGTCCCTTGGTGGAGCGCACCATTGCCGCCTGCCGCCAGGCGCTGAGCGACGCCAAGCTGACCACTGCGCTCGACGCCGTGCTGCTCGTGGGCGGCTCCACGCGCGTGCCGCTGGTGTACGAAGCGGTGTCCGAGTTTTTCGGCCAGCCCGCCAACAACTCGCTCAACCCCGATGAAGTGGTGGCCCTGGGTGCCGCCATTCAGGCCGACATTCTCGCCGGCAATCGCCGCGACGTGCTGCTGCTTGATGTGACGCCCCTCACGCTGGGCATCGAGACCCTGGGCGGCCTGCTCGACCCCATCATCCCCCGCAACTCCAAGATTCCGACCAAAGCCGGCCGCCAGTACACCACCAGCATCGACGGCCAAGTCAACCTGAAAATTGCCGTGTACCAGGGCGAGCGGGATTTGGTGAGCCAGAACCGGAAGCTCGGCGAGTTTGTGCTCACCGGCATTCCGGCCATGCCCGCGGGCTTGCCCAAAGTTGACGTCAACTTCTTGCTCAACGCCGATGGCATCCTGCAAGTCGAAGCCATCGAACTGCGCTCCAACACCCGCCAGCGGGTCGAAATAAAGCCTCAGTACGGCCTCACCGATGAGCAGGTGGAGCAGATGCTGATGGACTCGTTGGTGAATGCCAAGGAAGACGTGGCCGCGCGCCTGCTCATTGAGGCCCGCACCGCTGCCGAACAGCTGTTGTACCAAGTCGACAACTTCACCCGCAAAAACCGCCAACACCTCACCGAAGAAGAACTGACGGCTACGGCCGCGCAGGTCGAGCAAGTTCGCACCGCCCTCACTGGCACCGAGCGTGACCCCATTCTAAAGGCCATGGACGAGCTGGACGAGCTGACCCGCCCGTACGCTGAACGCGTGATGAACATCTCCATCCAGCAGGCCATGGCCGGAAAGAAAATCGGCTAGGCCTGTCGGTTTAGGCACTACCGGGTACAAACCACTTTTTGTACTCCCAACAAAGTTCTTAACAGCCCAATGCCACGCAGTCAAACAACCGCTTCAAGCAGCCCTGAAGGGGCAGCTTAGCGCTTGCGTTTGCTGCTGGGCCCGGCCTTATTTGGCCGCAATCCGAAGCCTAGTATAGCGCGTGAAGCAGTGTCTCGGAATGTGACTTC
>DASVTG010000771.1:0-2990 GCA_036387695.1 Hymenobacter sp.
GTTTGCGCGCCTGCTTGTGCATGAGCTCCACCTTGCTGCGCAGGTTGGCCACCGGGCCGGGGCTGCTCATAATCTCCTCCATGGGCCCGAGTATCAGCGTCAGCGGCGTGCGCAGCTCGTGGCTCACGTTGGTGAAAAAGCCCAGCTTCAGGCCGGTCAGCTCCTTTTCCTTTTCGGTTTGAAATTGCTCCAGCAGCAGCTTGTTCCGCAGGTCCTGCTGGGCCATTTCCATGCGGCGGTACAGCGCCACCCCGCCCAGCGCCAGGGCCCCGTAGAGCAGGTAGGCCCAGCCGGTTTTCCACCAGGGCGCCCGCACCTCAAACCGCAGCGAACCCACTTCCTTCGACCACTTGCCTTCTCCGTTGCTGGCTTTTACCTGGAAGGTGTAGTGGCCGGGCACCAGGTTGGCGAAGGTGGCGGTGCGCTGGCCCGCCGCCGGGTACACCCAGTCCTGGTTGTAGCCCTCCAGGCGGTAAGCGTAGCGGTTTTTCTGGGGGTTGGCAAAATTCAGCGCCACGAACTCCACCGAAAAGTCGTTTTCCGACGCTTGAATGGTCACCGTTTGGGGCTCCGACAAGGGCTTGGGCAGCATCACGCGGCCGTTGAAGGACTGGCCCACGGCCACGGGCTGGTTGGCGATGCGCAGCCCGGTAATCTGCACCACCGGCGCAAACGGGTTGGGCTGAATGGCGTGCGGCTGGAAGTAGCTGATGCCGTTGATGCCGCCGAAGTACAGCGTGCCGTCCTGGGCGCGGGCCGCCGAGGCAATCTTGAACGAGTTGCTTTGCAGGCCGTCGGCCACGTCGTAGCGCAGGTACTGGCGGGTAGCCGGCGTGAAGCGGTACAGCCCCGCGCCGCCTATCCACAGGTTGCCCTCGTCGTCGGCCAAGATGCTTTCCACGTCGCTCTCGGGCAGGTACTGGGCGTAGCTGCGCACCACTTCCTGGCCGCGGGCGTCGGTGGCGAGCCGGTGCAGACCCCCGCCAATGGTGCCAATCCACAGCGTGCCCTGGCGGTCGAGCAGCAGGGGCCACACGTAGTTCACGCGCAGGCCCTGGCCGCCGGCCGCGTGCTTGAATTGCTTGAGCAGCACCAGCGAGTCGGCCGTGACACGCAGCTTGAGCAGGCCCTGGTCCATGGTGCTGGCCCAGAGCACGTCCCGCCGCTTGTCGTAGAGCAGGAAGGTGAAGTTATTGGTGGGCAGGTTGCTGTTGGCGGTGGTGTAGTGGCGCTGCAGCTGGCCGTCCTGGCTCAGGCGCACCAGCCCCGGCCCGGTGTAGAGGGTAGCCACCCAAATGCTGCCGAACCGGTCTTCCGCCAGGCTTTCGATGTTGGTGTGCGCCAGCGTGACGCCCTGGGTGAGGGTGTCGTGGGTGGTCAGGATGTCGCGGCCGTTGCGCCGGTTCAGGCTGAACAGCCCGGGCCCCCGGGAGCCGAACCACAGCGTGCCGTTGCGCGACTTCAGGATGGGGGCCACGTCGGTGGCCTGCCTGTTGCCGGCGCCGTTCTGGTTCAGGTAGTTGCGGAAGGTCTTGCGCACCAGGTCGTAGGCGGCCATGCCGTTGCGCGTGCCCATCCACAGCAGGTTGGTGCCTTCTTCCCGGTAAATGGAGTTGACGTAGTTGTTGGGCAGCGTGGCCCCGGCCGACAGCTGCCGCCGCAGCCGGCCAAAGGGCTTTTGGTACAAATCCACTTTGTTGAGGCCGCCGGCGGTGGTGCCCATCCACACAATGTGGTTGCGGTCCTCCAAAATCTGGTGGATGCGCTCGGCGTTGATGCTGAACTGTTCGCCCTCCTGGGGAAGCAGCAGGGTGGGCGAACTGGTGCCCACCGGCGCCGCCGTGCCCGCCGCCGTGCCCGCCTCCCACACGTAAAGCCCAAACATGGTGCCCACCCACAGCCGGCCAAAGGAGTCGAGCAGCAGCGACTGCACCTGCGGCAGCTCCTGGGGCAGCGGGTGGGCGGCAAGCTCGCGCACCGCGCGGCGGTTGGTGCCGCTCACCCAAAACACCCGGTGGTCGGCCGCAATCCACAGGTCGCCCCGATGGTCGAGGCGCGTCATCACCACCCGGTCCGCAAACGGGGTGGGCTCCGCCGTCAGGTCCTGGCTTTCGGGCCGAATTACGCGCAGGCCGTGGTTGGTGGTGCCGACCCACACTTTGCCTTCCGCATCGGCCGTCAGGCTGGTCACCTGGTAGTCCTGCGCGGGGTTTTTGCCGGGCGCAGGCACGTGGCGCAGGCCGTTGAGGCGTTTTTGCGGGTCGAAGCTCAACACGTACACCCCTTCCGCCTGGGTTCCCACCCACAGCCGGCCCTTTTTATCGGGCTCGATGGTCGAAATCTCGCACTGCGAGAGCCGCTTCATCATCGGCCGGAAGGCGGCCGGCACCTGGGTGTCGTCGAAATTGATGAGCTGGTCCCCGCTGGGGTCGTACAGGCCCAGGCCGGCGTGTTCGGTGCCCACCCACACGCGGCCGTCGGGCAGGGGCATCAGGAATTTGATGCGGTTGCCGGAGATGCCATTGCGCGCGTTGATGGGCAAGGCGTAGGACTTGAGGTTGTAGCCGTCGTAGCGGTCGAGGCCCCGGTGGGTGCCCACCCACATAAAACCCGCCCGGTCCTGGGCCACCGCAATGGCGTCGCTGTGCGAGAGGCCCTGGTCCACGGTCAGGTGCTCGAAGCGAAAGTCCCGCGGGGCCACGGCCTGGCCCCGCGCCCGCGAAGCCAGGCCCAACGCCAACAACAGACATAGGAGCCAGGAACGATAAAAAGTAAATTTCCTGGGACGCAGCAGGTGCACGGGTGGGAGAGCAAAGGCGAGGGCAAAGCGGCGAGGGCGCCCGTGCAGCAAGCAAAGTCGGGGCAGGGCGCCAGCCAGCAGCCACGGGGGAAGGTCGAAAATAACAGGGCGGAAGGGAAGTCCGGCGCCCTGAATTTCCCACCAAAGGCAATTGGGCGGCGCCCGCTCAGAATTTGCCCCCTGTTTTTGC
>DASVTG010000772.1:0-11737 GCA_036387695.1 Hymenobacter sp.
GGCTTTCGATGTGGTGCCGGATGTTGCCATTATCGGGGTGCGCCAGGTTGGGGTCTTCCGTAAGCAGTGCCTGAGCCGCGGCGCGGCTTTCACTCAAAATGCGTCCATCTTTGGCCAGGTCGGCAATGAGCAGGTCGAGCACGCCGCTTTGTTGGGTGCCCATCAGGTCGCCGGGGCCGCGCAGCTTGAGGTCGATGTCGGCAATTTCGAAGCCGTTGTTGGTGCGCACCATCGTTTCGAGGCGGGTGCGGGCGTCTTTGCTCAGCTTGAAGCCCGTCATCAGGATGCAGTAGCTCTGGTCGGCGCCGCGGCCCACGCGGCCCCGCAACTGGTGCAGCTGCGAGAGCCCGAACCGCTCCGCCGATTCTATCACCATCACCGAGGCGTTGGGCACGTTCACGCCCACCTCAATCACAGTGGTGGCCACCATAATCTGAGTTTCCCGCTTGATGAAGCGCTGCATTTCGAAGTCCTTTTCCTCGGCCTTCATGCGCCCGTGCACGATGCTGATTTGCATCTCCGGGAAGGCCCGGGCCACGCTCTCGTAGCCATCAGTCAGGTCCTTGTAGTCCATCGTTTCCGACTCCTCAATCAACGGGTACACGATGTATACCTGTCGCCCAATCTTCACTTGGTCGCGGATGAACTCAAACACCTTCAGGCGATTGGCGTCGTAGCGGTGCACCGTCACAATGGGTTTGCGGCCCGCCGGCAGCTCGTCAATCACGCTCACGTCAAGGTCCCCGTACAGCGTCATCGCCAGCGTGCGCGGAATGGGCGTGGCCGTCATCACCAGCACGTGCGGAATAATGTGCGGGTTTTTCTGCCACAGCTTCGAGCGTTGCGCCACCCCAAAACGGTGCTGCTCGTCCATGATGGTCAGGCCCAGGTTGCGGAACTGCACCACGTCCTCGAGCAGGGCGTGGGTGCCCACCAGCATGTGCATGGTTCCGTTGCGCAGCGCTTCGTGCAGCACGCGGCGGTCGGCTGTGCGGGTGCTCCCCGTGAGCTTGCCGATGCTAATGCCGAGGGCATCGGCGTAAACCTTCAAGCCGGTGTAGTGCTGGTCGGCCAATATTTCCGTGGGGGCCATGATGCAGCTTTGGGCGCCGTTGTCGGCGGCCATCAGCATGGCAATGAACGCCACAATGGTTTTGCCCGAGCCCACGTCGCCCTGCAGCAAGCGGTTCATCTGCTGGCCGGCGCAGAAGTCCTTGTAGATATCATGAATGACCCGTTTTTGCGCGCCAGTCAAGTCAAACGTCAAGTGGTTTTTATAAAAGTCCACCAGCGTCGGCACCTCCTTGAAAATCTGCCCGGCCAGCGTCACTTTGCGTTGGTCGCGTTGCCGCAGCAGCTTGAGCTGCACGTAGAACAGCTCCTCAAACTTCAGGCGGAACTTGGCCGCCGCCAGCAGGTCCGGGCTTTGCGGGAAGTGAATCTGCTGCAAAGCGTGGGCTTTGCTCATCAGCCCGTACTGCTGCACCAGTGCCGGCGACAACGACTCCGTGATGTGCGACTGCGCCAGTTTTAGCAGCTCCGCCACCATGCGCATGATGGCCTTGCTGTCGACGCGGTGGTAGTTCTTGAGCTTCTCCGAGGTGTTGTATACCGGCTGCAGGAAGCTCTGCCCGGGTTTGGCCTCGGTTACTTCCTCCAGTTCCGGGTGCGCCATCTGCGGGCGGCCGTTGAACATGGTGGGCTTGCCAAAGACGATGTACTCCTGGTTGTTCTTGGTGTATTGCTGCACCCATTTCACGCCCTTGAACCACACCACTTCCAGTTCACCGGTGCCGTCGCCCACCTTGGCCACCAGCCGCTGCTTGGGTCCCTCGCCAATCAACTCTTTTCCGCGCAGCATGCCCTTGACCTGCACATAAGGCAAGTCGTCGTGCAAATCGGCAACGTTGTACACCTGCGTCCGGTCCAGGTAGCGGAACGGGTAGCGCTGTATCAAGTCGCCGTAGGTAAACAGCCCCAGCTCTTTGCCCAGCAATTGCGCCCGTTGGGTGCTCCCCACCGTGCGCAAAAACTCGAGCCGGGTATTGAAGAAATTACTCATTTAAGTCAATGAGCAATGAGCAATGAGCAGTGAAACTGGTATCACCAGCAACCCCACTGTTCATTGCTCATTGATACTTGTTCATTTATAGCGAAGCGTATTGAGCATCCGCACCATGTCCAGCTTCACGTATTCAATCACGGGAGCCAACGAGTCGTTGGCCGTGGCCGTTTGGAAATAGAGCGCCCCGCGCAGGAAGTGCTTGGTGCTGTCGGTGGTGTAAAACTGAAATTGGCTCGGCACCTCGCCCTGCAATTCAAACACCGAGGCCCGAATGCCGCTGGGCGTCTTCAAAATCCGCTCATCAATGGCCGTGGCTTTGATTTCGTGCTTGCCCGTCAGCTTGCGGGCGTCTTCCATCATCTTATTGTACAAGCGCCGGTCGCGCTGCACGTCCATGTAGGTAATCTGCACGTTGGCGTGCAGGCGGGGGTAGTACACGTTCAGCCAGTGGGGCTGCGCCATGTAGGAAGAGTCCCGTTTTATCACGGCTTCTCTGGAATATTCGAACGAATAGGGGTGGCCGCCGGGCAGCTGCTGGTAGCTGTGCTTGGGCAGGTCGATGCGGTTGTAGCCCTTGGGCTTGGGCGTGAAGTCGGGGGCCGAGGAGCAGCCTGCCAACGAACCCAGGCCAACCGCCAGCCCAAACATTTTCTTCAGTATCGACACCACGTAGTAAATGCTATTAAAGAAACAACGCGCAGTTCAGCACGTCCCGCGGTTCAAAGGTAACCTTTGGCCCGTGCCAGTGGCAACGAAAAAAGCCCCGGTCAAGTGCCGGGGCTTTTGTTATGCATTTCGATTGCCAATTAAAAAGGCAGTTGGTCCAGTTCCGGCTCCTGGCGGAAGCTTTGCTGCGGCTCGGCTACGGCCGTGTCGTTCGTTTCGGCCGAAACACCGTTGGCTTGCGGACGGCCGCCCAGCATCGAAATCTCGTCGGCGATGATTTCCGTGATGTAGCGCGTCTGCTGGTCCTTGTCCTGGTACTGACGGGTGCGCAGCTTGCCTTCGATGTACACCTGCTGGCCCTTCTTGAGAAACTTGTCCGCCATGTCGGCAAGGCCGCGCCACGCCGAGATGTTATGCCACTCGGTGCGTTCCACCCGAGTGCCTTGTTTGTCTTTGGAATACTCGTTGGTAGCGAGGGTGAAATGAGCCACGCTCACCCCGCCTTCCAAATGGCGCACTTCGGGGTCTTTGCCCAGGTTGCCTACCAAAATCACCTTGTTTACTCCGGCCATATTATTGCACGTTAGGAAATACAGAATCAAAAAAGCCACCCGGCTTTTTCTTGCCATAAAGATAAGAAATTAAATTCGACACTGCTAATATTTTGCTAAAAATAAAAGCAAGAGATTCCAACTAAAATGGCAAGCGCGCTTAGATGTATTGACTACAGTAGTTGGCAATGAGCTTGGGCTTTGGTAGCGCTTCTATTTCACTAACAGAATAAGCCTTGAGGCCTAAGTCGCGCAAAGTCGCCTCGGGCAACGGCTTGGCCAGGGACATGGGGTGAAAGCGCGCTTCCAGCTTCTGATGGCTTAGCACGTGCCGGTAGGCGGAAGTGGGTTCTGCCGCCTGGCTTGTGTCCAACTGTGCGCCCAAGGCATCGAGGTGGCGCAGCAGTTCAGCCGGTGGCAGTTCGGGAACGGCGGTTTCCGCCAGGGCAAAGTCGTACAGGCCCTGCCAAATGTCTTTTTCCCGCCGCTCGCGCAAATAGGTTTGCTCGCCGTGCCGCAGCACGAAGTAGTGGAAGTAGCGGGTGCGCGAGGCTTTGGCCTTGCTCTTCACCGGCAGCAAGGCAACCTCCCCGTGCTGAAACGCCCAGCACTGGCTTTGCAGCGGGCAAAACAGGCAGTCGGGCTTGGCCGGCGTGCACTGAATGGCCCCAAACTCCATGATGGCTTGGTTGAAATCGGCCGGCGCCGTGGCCGGAATGTGCTGGTCGGCTACGGCCTGGAATTCCTTGCGCGAGCTGGGCGCGGCAATGTCGGAATGCAAGCCGAAAATGCGCGCCAGCACCCGGTACACGTTGCCGTCGAGCACGGCCACGGCTTCATCAAAAGCGAAGGAGGCAATGGCCGCGGCGGTGTACGGGCCCACGCCGCGTAGCTTCAGCAAGCCCGCATAAGTATTGGGAAACTGTCCGCCGTGCTCCGTCACCACTTGCTGGGCCGTGTGGTGCATGTTGCGGGCCCGGGAGTAATAGCCCAAACCCTGCCAGTAGCGCAGCACTTCGGCCTCGGGCGCGGCGGCCAGGTCCTGAACGGTAGGGTATGCGGCCA
This sequence comes from Hymenobacter sp., assembly GCA_036387695.1. Lineage (GTDB taxonomy): Bacteria > Bacteroidota > Bacteroidia > Cytophagales > Hymenobacteraceae > Hymenobacter. The sequence goes on from DASVTG010000772.1 coordinate 4,348, forward strand.
GGAAAGTCTCGTAGTAGGGGAGGCCCTGCGCCACCCGGGTTTGCTGCAGGATGACCTCCGACAGCCAAATAGCGTATGGGTCCCGAGTGTGGCGCCACGGCAAGTCGCGGTGGTGACGCGGATACCACGCCAGCAACGCCGCCGCCAGAAAGGAAGAGTTTGTCAAAATTTTGAAAGCGAATAATTTGGACCCAAGAGTTGTTTAGCAGCTCAGGTTGGTAAAACAAAAAAAGGGGGCTACCTTTGTGGCCCCAATTCAAGGGCGAACCGCCTACCGGGCAAGGGCTTACGCTGGAATTTGGGATTCTTTGCCTAATAACGTATTTTTTTTCAACCACCTAAGTACCATACCAACGTGACTAAAGCTGAGGTAATCGCCGAAATCTCCACGAAGACCGGCATCGAAAAAGCAGATGTATTGATGACTGTTGAGGCTTTCTTCAAAGTCGTGAAAGATTCCATGACGGAAGGCAACAACATCTATGTGCGCGGCTTCGGCTCGTTCGTAAACAAGAAACGCGCCCGCAAGGTGGCCCGCAACATCTCGAAAAACACGTCGCTCATCATTGAGGAGCACTACATCCCGAGCTTCAAGCCGTCGAAGACTTTCGTGGCAAAAATCAAGAACAGCAAGAAGGTGAAAGCCGTTTCGGCCAAAGCCTAAGTTTTTTGATGGGGTATGCTACGAATTCGGTTGTTTAACTGTTAACTGCCAAATGCCTCCCCTCAACTAACAAGTTACCGGCCGCGCCGCCGGTGTCTTTTCCGCAAGGGAAAGCCCGGCGGCCGGTTTTTTTCAGCCCATGGCTACTACCCGTCCCGCTTCTCATCAATTGGTTGTTCTCGCCGGTGCTCTCGCATTGGTCGGAGCCTTGTTTGTGTTGCCCAAAGGCATCGTAAAACCCAAAGAAAGCCGCTCCGAGCTCAGCAGCGACGCTGCCAAAACCGCCAACCGCGACGGCGGCGGGCCCGCCACCAACGGTTCCAAGACCGAAGCGTCGTCGGGGCCTGTTCCGGCCACGGCCACGGACAACGGCGGGGCTCATTCCGACGATGACGGCCACGACCACAGCGCCTCGGCGCCGGCCGCTGCGCCGCACACCACGGCCACGCCTGCTCAACGGCAGGAGTTGACGCGGTTGCTGGCCGAGTACAAAGCCGCTCCCGACGCGGCCACGCGGGCCACGGTGGCCACCACCCTGGCCCGTCGCTACGACGGCGTGGAGCGGTTCGACAGCGCGGGCTACTACCTGGAGCAAGTTGCCCTGACCCGGCCCAGCGCCCAGGCTTGGCAGCGGGCTGCCGATGCGTACTTCCAAGCGTTTAGCTTTGCAGCTTCCGACGAGCGGGTGAAACTGCTTGGCGGCAAAGCTCGGGAGCTATACGGCAAGGTGCTGAAGACCGAGCCCGGTAACCTGGACGCCAAAACCAACCTCGGCATGGCCTACATGGCCTCCGAGGACCCCGTGCAGGGCGTGACGCTGCTGCGCGAAGTGCTGGAAGCGGACCCACGCAACGAGAAGGCCCTGTACAACATGGGCATCTTGGCGGTGCAAAGCAACCAGTACGACAAGGCCGTGAAGCGTTTTCAGGATTTGGTGAAAGTCAATCCGAAGAACGTGAACGGCCAATTTTACCTCGGCGTAACTTTGGCCCGCACCGGCGCCAAGGAGGAAGCCAAGGCGGCTTTCCTGGCCGCCAAAGGCCTTAGCAACGACCCGGCACTTGCCGCTTCGGTCGACGAGGAAATTGCCAAATTGAAATAAGACCAGACAACAAACAATCACCAACTTAACCCCCAAGCATCATGCCCTGCGGTAAAAAAAGAAAGCGTCACAAGATTGCCACTCACAAGCGTAAGAAGCGCCTGCGCAAGAACCGCCACAAGAAGAAGTAAGCCTCACGGGGCGTAGCGGCGGCCGGCAGTTTTCCTAACGGGAAGGGAGCCAGCCGCCTATCTCTCACGTAGCCTCCTTGGGATGGCCGCGCTGGGTGCTTTTCCCGTGGCTCGCGAGGGAAGCCAGAACCGTTGGTTCTGGCTTCCCTTTGCCAGTTTCGGGGCAGTGCTATCGGGGCAGTGCCGAGAGGTTACATTAACTAAATCAACGCTTTGAGTAATGAATTAGTCATTAATTCTACTCAGGAAGGCGAGCGGATTGCGTTGTTGCAAGACAAACGGTTGATAGAATACCACTTCGACCGCAACGACACCAACTACTCAGTAGGCGACATCTTCCTGGGCACCGTGAAAAAGGTGATGCCCGGCTTGAATGCGGCTTTTGTGGACATCGGCTACGAAAAAGACGCATTCCTGCACTACGGCGACCTCGGCGAGCAGTACAACTCTTTCACGAAGTGGGCCCGGACGGTGCAGAGTGGCCGTGCCACCGCCCCCGGACTCGAGAAATTCACGTTTGAGCCGCCCCTTGAAAAAGTGGGCAAGGCCGAAACCGTGTTCAAAAAAGGCCAGCAGATTGTGGTGCAAATCATCAAGGAGCCCATCTCCACGAAGGGTCCCCGCGTGAGCACCGACATTTCCATGGCCGGGCGCTACCTCGTGCTGATGCCGTTTTCGAACACCATCAGCGTGAGCAAAAAGGTAGTGAGCAAGGCGGAGCGCGACCGGCTCAAGCGGCTCATCGCCAGCATCAAGCCGGAAAACTTTGGCGTCATTATCCGCACTGTGGCGGAAGGGCGTGAAGTAGCCGAGCTGGACAAGGACATGCAAGACATGGTGGCGAAGTGGGACCAGCTTTACACCACGTTGCGCATCGCCAAGCCCAACGACAAGGTGCTGGGCGAACTGGGCCGCACATCTTCCATGCTCCGTGACATGTTGAACGAGTCGTTCGACAGCATCATGGTGGATGCCCCGGCCATGTACGAGGAGATGCGCGACTATCTCCAGAAAATTGCTCCAGACAAGCTGGGTTTGTTGAAGCTGCACAACTCGAAGATTAAAATCTTCGAGCAAACCGGCATCGAGAAACAGCTTAAAACGCTGTTTGGCAAAACCGTGACAGTGCCCGGCGGCGGTTACCTCGTCATCGAACACACCGAGGCGTTGCACGTCATCGACGTGAACTCGGGCAGCAAGAGCAACCAGGAAAACGACCAGGAAGCTACCGCCTTGATGATAAACATGTTGGCGGCGAAGGAAGTAGCCCGTCAGCTGCGCTTGCGCGACATGGGCGGCATCATTGTGGTCGATTTCATTGACATGCGTTCGGCGGAGAGCCGGAAGAAGGTGGAAGACACGGTGCGCGACGTGATGAAGGCCGACAAGGCCAAATTCACAGTGCTGCCCATCACCAAGTTCGGGTTGCTGCAGATTACCCGCCAGCGGGTGCGCCCAGCCGAGAACATCATAACCGGCGAGGTGTGCCCCACCTGCGGCGGCACGGGCAAGATTTCGGCTTCCATCCAGGTTACTGACGACATCGACAACAGCATTGATGACTTGCTGGTGAATCAGAACCAGTCGGGTATCACGCTGTCGGTGCACCCGTTCTTGCACGCTTACTACACCAAAGGACTGGTTTCGCGCCAGATGAAGTGGTACCTCAAGTACTACAAATGGGTGAAGGTGGTGAAAGACAGCAGCCTGGGTCTCACCGATTACCGCATTGAAGACGAGCGCGGCGAAGAAATTCAGCTTCGCTCTTCGGCGGCGGCCATGAGCCGTTTGCAGGACCGCGAGGTAGAAATCGTGGACTAAGGGTTGAGAAAATCACATTGTGCAATAAACGAAAAGCCCTGACCGAATATTTGGTCAGGGCTTTTTACTGGCTAATTGATAGTGGAAGCTAAAATTTTAGGCCCAAATCCAAAGCGAATACATTGTTTTTAATGCTAACGTCTCTAAAGTCACGTTTCTTTTCGAAGTAGTTGTCAAGATTAATCAATCCCCGATGGTAACTCAAGCCAGCGAATACCTTCGTGCTTTTGCCTAATTGGTATTCGACGCCAGCGCCAAGCAATGCGTTGGCGTCGATGAAAAATACGTGGCTTATGGCTGTAGTTTCCGCATTGGTTTGTGGGTCAACATAGCGTTTTTCTCCGTTAATTTTAGCCCCAATTGGTACAGCTAATGAGCCGCCTAATTGGAAATACAAACGGGTGGCAGGAGCTATTTCGTTGGTGAAAAGTTTAACGGTCAAAGGAAGCTCCAGGTATTGAATTCCCAGCTTATGGGTATCGCCCTTGGGAATCAATGGGTCGTTAGGGTCTATTGCCTGGTATTGATGGTAGGAATAGCTTCCGCCTTTTCCCGTGAGCACCAAGCCGGTACCAAACGCATAATTCTCTCCGAAGAAGTAGTCAACCACCAATCCGCCGCCAAATCCAACTTTGCTGTCTCCGTCCGTGAAACGATAAGTAGACGGCGCGTCGGTCCGCAGAAAATTGATAGATGGGGATACTTTCAGGCCAATTTCGACCTGCGCCGAAGCAGTGCCAACGGTGACAGCAAGAGCCAGTATAGAGAGAAATAATTTCTTCATATGAATTTGGATAGTTCGATTGCAGCCGACAAATGCCGACAGCGAACATGTTTTGGCTAATTTTACTCCAAAGTAACGCTTGTGGATACGAATAATTTTGCTTGGCGGCGTTGGCTGCCCTTGTTTTTGGGTTTAAGCTTCGCCCTGGGCGCCTGCAAAAGCGGCCCGGCCGACGGGTGCCGCGTCGATGACGCGGCCGATGCGCCCGCCATTTCGGTGCGGTTGAAGCGGTTGGAGCCGTTTTTTTTTCAGATAAAAACGGCGGCTGATGCGCAGCAGTTTATGAATGCCAATCCGGCGTTTGCCCGATACTACTTGCAGCGCCAACCGGCCAACGAGAACGAGCTAGCCGGTAGCTTGGCCCAACTGGCCACCAATGGGGCGCTACAGCAGCTTGGCCGCGAAACCACGGCGGCTTTCCCCGACAGCGCGGCCCTCCGCCGGGACCTGAGCGAAATGTTTCGCCGAGTGCATCATTACTTCCCGGACTTTCAGGCCCCGCCAGCTGTCACGTACGTGAGCGGCTTTCTGGCCAAGGACATTTACGTGAACGATAGTTTGCTGGTCCTCAGCCTCGACTGGTTTGCGGGGCCCAAAGCCAGCAAGCGGCCCGATTTGCCGCAGTACATGCTGCGCCGGTACACGCCAACTGGCCTGCTGCCGATGCTGACGCAGAATGTGTCGAGCAAATACAACCGCCACGAGTTGACGGCCAACACGACGCTCGATGCCATGGTACACGCCGGCAAGGGCCTGTACTTTGCCAGCCTCATGCTGCCTTGCACGCCCGACTCGCTGCTGATGGGCTACACGGCCCGCGAAATGCTGGGCCTGGAAGCAAACGAGTCGCGGGTTTGGGCGCATTTCCTGGAGAAGGACATTCTGTATTCGACGACGCCGTTTCTGATTCAGAAATACGTGGGGGAGCGGCCCAACGTGCCCGAAATCGACAAGACTTGCCCGGGCCGAGTGGGGCAGTGGGTGGGCTTGCAGATTATCCGCAAGTACGTGGCTGAGCACCCGGAAGTAAGCCTGGGCCGCCTGATGGCCGAAAAGAATGCCCAGCGCATTCTCAACGATTCGCACTATCGGCCGAAAAGGTGAGCTAGTGAAATGGTGAGGGGGTGAGACTGACGTGCTGGTTGCGCCGATGAAACACCACCTCACCATTTCACCATTTCACACCTCACCGCTCATGCACATTGCCGTTTTTAGCCAGTACCACACCAACCCCGACTGCCCGGCTACCAGCCGGCATTACACGCTGCTGGCCCACATTGCCAAAACGCACCGGGTGACGCTGCTGACTACTCCCGCCTGGAAAGCTCAGCGGCTGACGCACAATTTTCCCTGGGTGCCGGAAGGGGTGGAAATTCGGGAGGCAGAGGTGGCGTACGAAAACAAAATGGGGCCGGCCCGGCGCGCTTTGGCATTCGCGCGGTATGCAGCCTGGGCCGTGCGCGAAGGCTTGCGCATTGACAAGCCGGACGTCATTTGGGGCATCAGCACGCCGCTGACGGCGGCTTGGGCGGCGGCCCAGGTGGCGCGGTGGCGCAAGGTGCCGTGGGTGTTTGAGGTGCAGGACTTGTGGCCTTCTTTCCCAATTGCAATGGGGGCGGTGCCTACGGCCCTGGCCCGACAACAGCTGTATGCGCTGGAGAAAAGACTGTATAAAAGCGCCCGTCACATTCTCCCGCTTTCGCCCGACATGACGCGCTACGTGACGGACTTGGGAACCCCCACCGGGAAGGTGACGACCGTGCTCAACGGCACCGACTTGGCATTGGCAGCCCAGGCCACCCCCGAAGCCGTGGCTCGCTTGCGCAGGGCGCAGGGCTTGGACGGCAAGCGCGTGGTGCTCTACGCGGGCACGTTTGGGCGGGCCAATGACATTCCGACTTTGGTGGCCGCTGCCGAGGCCATGGCCGCGGCCGGCGGTGACGTGGTGTGGCTGTTTCTGGGCCACGGCTTTTTCGAGCCGCTGATTGCGGCGGCAGCGGCTCGCTGGCCCGGCCGCGTTCGGCTGGTGAGGGGCCAGCCGCGGCATGAAGTATTTACTTGGTTTGCGCTGGCCGAGGTGTCGGTGGTGTCGTTCCTGGGGCTGCCGGTGCTGGATTCGAACTCCCCGGCTAAGCTGTATGATTCGCTGGTGGTGGGCACGCCGGTTATGGTCACCAATCGGGGCTGGACCAAAGAGCTGGTGGAGCGCCACGGTTGCGGCTGGTACGTGCCGCCCGGCGATGCCGACGCCTTCGCGGTCAAGCTACGTGAGCTCTTGGAACAGCCAGAGCTACTAGAGCAAGCCGGCGCAAAAGGCCGGCGACTGGCTGCAATGGAATTCGACCGACAACAATTAGCAGCGACTGTGCAGCGTGTGCTGGAAGCAGCGAGTGGTAGCTGATGCAGTTTGTGCTATAGCGAATTCGTTTTGTGCGGCCTTGTACTAGAAATGGAACTCTGTGTGCTAAAATTCAAGAAAAACTGTCCCAAATGGCGCTGAAGGCTAGCTTTCTGGGATAGGCTCGTAGGCTTTGGCTTTGCCGAAGTGCTTCTCAAAATAGGCGCAGCTGGGCGCCAATGGGCAAATGCTGCACTTGGGCGAGCGGGCCACGCAGATATAGCGGCCGTGTAAAATCAGCCAATGGTGCGCTTTGTTGATGAGCTCTTCCGGGATGTAGCGAACCAAGGCCTTCTCCACGGCCAGGGGAGTTGTAGCCGTTTTAGGCACCAAGCCGATGCGGTGCGATACCCGAAACACGTGCGTGTCGACGGCCATGGCCGGCAGGTTGTAGATGACCGAAGCCACCACGTTCGCCGTTTTGCGGCCCACGCCTGGGAGGCGCTGCAGCTCTTCAATCTGGCTTGGCACTTCGCTTCCGAACTCTTCG
>DASVTG010000773.1:0-3749 GCA_036387695.1 Hymenobacter sp.
CGCGGGGACGCGAACTACAAAGTTCGCGCTACACGCGGGTGGCACTTCAGCGAAGGCATTGCGTAACGTCAGCAAGTAGCCAGACCGCAAGTTGTGAACAGTCGACAAAATATTGAGAACCTTATTCTTTACTGCGTAGCAGCAGTTAGTACTTGTTCTCCCTACGCCAACTTCTTTCCCACTCAAAATCCCACCCCATGCGTACTTTTTGCTTGTTGCTCCTGCTCGGAGCGCTCACGTTGCCACGGGCCCGCGCGCAGTCCACGCCCGCCGTTGATGCGCCAAAAATGGCGTGGTGGAAGGACGCCAAGTTTGGCATGTTCATTCACTGGGGCGTGTACGCGGTGCCGGCGGGCACCTACGACGGCCGGCGCATTCCCGAAATTGGGGAGTGGATTATGAACCACGGCAAGATTCCCGTGGCCCGCTACCGCGCCTACGCCCGCGAGTTCAACCCCGTGAAGTACGACCCCGAGGCCTGGGTGCGCACCGCCAAGGACGCGGGCATGAAGTACCTCGTCATCACCTCCAAGCACCACGACGGCTTTGCCCTGTTCGACTCGAAAGTAAGCGCCTGGGACGCGGTGGACGCCACGCCCTACGGCCGGGACCTGATAAAGCCCCTGGCCGACGCCTGCCACCGCCAAGGGCTGAAGCTGGGCTTTTACTACTCGCAGGCGCAGGACTGGAACAACCCCGGCGGCCGGGCCTCGGGCGGCACCTGGGACCGCCGCGCCCAGGACGGCGACTTCGACGCCTACCTCGACCAGGTGGCCGTGCCGCAGGTGCGCGAAATCCTGTCCAACTACGGCGACGTGGACGTTCTGTGGTGGGACACGCCGCAGGAAATGACGCCGGCCCGCGCCGCCAAGTTCCAGCCCCTGCTCGCTGCCCACCCCCGGCTCATCACCAACAACCGCCTGGGTGGCGGCCAGCCCGGCGACACCGACACCCCCGAGCAGTTTGTGCCCGCCACGGGCTTTCCCGGCCGCAACTGGGAAACCTGCCAAACCATCAACGATACCTGGGGCTACAAGTCCTACGACACGAACTGGAAAAGCGCAGCGTTTCTCATCCGCAACCTGACCGATGCCGTGAGCAAGGGCGGCAACTTCCTGCTGAACGTGGGGCCCACGGCCGAGGGCGAAATCCCGGCGCCCAGCGTGGAGCGCCTGGCCGCCATGGGCCGCTGGCTGAAAACCAACCACGAGGCCATTTACGGCACCACCGCCAGCCCATTTTCCTACTTGTCGTGGGGCCGCGCCACCCGCAAGGGCCAGAAGCTGTTCCTGCACGTGTTCGACTACCCCGCCAACGGCCAGTTGCGGGTGCCGCTGGGCAACAAAATCAGCCGCGCCTACTTGCTGGCTCGCCCCTCCCAACCGCTGGCCGTCACGCCGGGCCGGCAGCTTTCCACCATCAAGCTGCCCGCCACGGCCCCGGACCCGGTGAACACGGTGGTCGTGGTGGAGTTTGCCGGCGAGCCGGCGGTGGCGCCACCGCCGGTCAAAGGCAAAGTGGCCACCGCCTCGTCGCAACTCGCGCCCGCCGAAGGACCCGCTGGCCTGCTCGACGGCAACCGCGACACCCGCTGGACCGCCGCCAAAGGCGAGCGCAGCGCCACCGTGGAAGTGGATTTGGGCCAGCCCACCCGCATTTCCTGCCTCGTCGTCGACGAGCCCTGGCACCCCTGGGAGCGCAAGCAGCAGCACCTCACGCTCCAGTACAAGCAAGGCAGCGAGTGGAAAACGGCCACCGACGTGAAAACCGGCGGCGCGGGCCACCTCGGGACGTTTCCGGAGGTGACGGCCCGGCAGTTCCGGCTGGTAGTAGCCAACGCCACCACCGAGCCTTCGCTGCTGGAGTGGCAGCTCTACGGCGCCGAATAAGGACTGGTCCGAAAACTGAGCAGACGGTCCTGCCTTTTTGCAGGAAAAGCCTTTCTCAGAGCCCCTAGAAAGCTGCTGGAGCTAACGGGCGGAGTACCCCGAATTGTAATTTCGGGGTACTCCGCCGGCGGCCTTCAGCTCATGCATACCGCAGCTAAGGATGCATTTCATGGGCTGATTTAGGCTTTGTTTATAGCAGCGGATACCCTCCAGCCTTAAATCTTTGCCACATTGTGCGGACTGTGACGTTCGCTCGCGACCTGCTAAACCCACTATTTTCTCAAGCGGTGGGTTTGGCACTTTTATAAATCGTCAATTTCCGGAAGGCGTGCCAGGCGTCATCAACTATCAGTAATTCAGCAGCTTCTGCGTCGTGCTCTCTGCGTTTACTCGTAGGCGCACACCACCTGAATGTTGGAATACTGGGCTACGAAGAGGTTCCGGGAGATGTCAGCAACCCGGATGCTGATGTTGCCTGCTTGAGACCGGTAGAGCGCTTCATAGGACGAAGAGGCCAGGTAGCTCTTCGTGGCGTCCAGCACGTACAATTCTAACCCGTAGCCCTTGCCGGCGTAGCCCCATTGGGTGGTAAATTGTGCGTTCAGGGCGGCGTAGTCCAGGACCAGCTTGCCCGGTACGGGGATGGTGTACGGAAATTGCGTGTTGGGGGAAAGCGGGAGCAACGGGCTTTGAAAAATAATCGGCGCGTCGTAGCTGGCGTACGGACTCGACGGCGTCGGGTAGGATTGGCCGGTGGGGGCCAGCCGTAGCACGGCCCGTACGGCAAGGGCTGAAAAGGCGTTGGGCACGGAGGCGTTTTCGAACCGCGTGCCCACGACCACGATTTGCTTGATGACGCGGTCCAACACCTTCACGCGGCGGCTGGCAGTTGCTTTCTGGCCGCTGGCGTCCCGTGCCGTCAACGTTAGCGTGTAAGTGCCAGCTTTCGGGTAGCGAAACAAGCCCGGATTACGCCCGGTTTTCGTGCTGTCGTTGCCGAGCGTCCACTCGTAAGCAACCGCGTTGGCAGACGTGTTCTTTACCTGAATGGGGTCGTACGTGCCGACGGTAATGACGTCCGCTGTGGCCGTGCCGACGACGTCAAAGCGCGCGACGGGCGCGGGTGGAGCAGGGATAGAATCTTTCTTGCAGCCGGCTAGGCCAAGGGCTAATAGAAAACCGAGTAGAGGACGGAAGCGCATGGGGCAGAATTAAGCAGTGAACGGGTGCAACTAGTGGCGAGCAAGCAAGTCAAATACCGGCGAGGATGCGCCACGCCTCACCGGCCCGCGTCTTCACCAAAGGCAAAAGCTAAGAAAACGAAATATATTGACTTTATCGCAAGGCTTTATAATAACCTCCACGCGCTGGAATTGGTCAGCCGAAACGCCCTGCCGCCGAGGCCGGAGCGGTATATCTACCTGCACCTGACCTCCTGCCACAAGCTGTGACCGGGGCGTTGCACCCCGTGCTTTTAGACGCGTGTGGCGGCCCTTGTATGGGCCGTCCTGCCGTCGTTGCAGGCCCTAGCGAGCCGACGCTGCGAGCTATGAACCGCCAAACGCCACTATCCATAAAATCACTGCGGCGGGAAAAGTATCGGGGCGATTGCCGAGCAGGCTGACCGTGTCGCGCAGCACCAGGGTTAGCAGTGAGTCGTTGGTTTGACGACATGCGGCAAGGCAATTGTAGCGCTGGAGTAAGAGATGCCGCTACTTGCCCAACGCACCGGTATTTGTTATGGGTAGCGCACTGACTATCAACTTTTTTTCTTGGTGTCGTGGGCTGAAAAGTTAAGACTTCGCGCTGTTCGTTTTCATCGCTAGCCTACCCTAATAACTGACTTAAAATAATACTAAC
>DASVTG010000774.1:0-7681 GCA_036387695.1 Hymenobacter sp.
ACGCGCCAAGACCAGCGCCCAATGGCTCGAAAAAGGGACTTCATATCCCGAAAGTACTGGTCTGTCTCGTGCGAATGCACCTGGCAATTTTTTTACCTGAATCCGCTTTAAGCTGTTTTAGAAAGTAGCTCTCCGTCTCCACTGAATAATTGTTTGCCCTTGCCTGCTCTAGCTCTGATACCGAAGCGGTTTGGAAAGTTAAAAAGCCCGTCATCCTGAGCGGAGCGAAGGACCTTCTCACGGCTGCGCAACAACGGTTCCATCGTGAGAAGGTCCTTCGCTCCGCTCAGGATGACAGACGTATTGAAAGATGACAGACGTATTGAAAGATGACAGACGCAGTAAAAAGTTGACTTGCTACACCGCTTCAACTAACCTCATGTGGGGTACAATTTGAGTTTGATAAGCCAATTCATCCTTCAAAACTTAGAAAACCATCCCCGTCGCTGAGCTTCCCAAACTATCACACTACTTTGCCGGGCTGGTCCACCGGCTGCCCCGAATGCGGAAGCGCCACGGCAACCCGGCTGCTTCCAAACCGGCATATTCCAGCCCCACGCGGGCGCTGGCTACCACATCAGCCGCCGCCACTGTTTCGCCGTGGTCTTCAAACCACATTTCGGGGCCGGTTACGGCCAGGCCGGTGAGCGCGGGCGTGATGCCGAGCGCCTGGCTCATTACCCCTGGGCCCGCGGTGAGGGAGCGCGCCACGGCCAGCAGTCCGCGCCGTTGCAACATTTCGGGCAGGCCCACGGTGGGCTCCACGGCGCGAATCAGTACGGTGTCCGGGTGCGCGGCGTCGTGCGTGGCGATGTTGAACAGGGCGTACTTGTTGTAAACGGTGTAGATGTAGGCGTGGCCCCCGGGCACGTACAGGCCCTGCGCCTGCTGGCGCTTGCGTTGCAAATGCAGGGTCAGCGAGTTGTCGCCTTCGTGGCGGTAAGCTTCGGTTTCGACAACGCGGCCCGCCGTGAGTGCCCCGCCAATGCTGGTGTACAAGTGCTTGCCCAACAGGTCGCGGGCTATTTGCAGCGGGTCGGGGCGCTGGAAGAAGGCAAGGGGCAGCTTGGGAGCGGGCATGGGCGGGCGCTAACGCAGACGATACAGCAGCCCGAAGCTGAGCAGCCAATGGTTCTGCTTCCAGGGTACGGCGGCGGTGGGCCGGTCGTTCACGCGCAGGCTCACATCGGCGTGAGGCAGGTTGACGGCCGCCGCGCCGCGCGTTAGGAAAAAGCCGCTTTCCTCCTCCACCAGCAACTGCGTGCAGGTATTCAGCGGCAACAGGTAGCCCACGTCCGCCACGAGCTCCATTTTGTGGCTTAGCTCCAGTCCCAGGCCCAAAGTAGGCTGCACGGCATCGGTGCTGGACTGCACCTGCAGTCCCAGTTTGTCCGCGTTCAGGGTGCTGCCATTTATTCGCACGCCCCCGCTTGTGTTGCGGAACGTGCCCACCGGGCGGCCTACCGTTTGGCGGGTAAACGCCAGGCCGGCGCGCCCAAACACGGGCCGGTGGCGTGGCAGCAGGTTGCGCTGGTAGCTCAGGCCGGCTTCCCAGCCCTCGCCGCTAAATTGCCGGAACACGTGCCGCGTGGCCAGCCGCAGGGCCAGCGCCGGGGTGAGGTCAAACAAATACTCGGCGCTCCACCACCCCGTGAGGAACTGGGCCGCCACGCTGGCCGGGCCTGCCGCCCGAAAGGAGGACCCCGCCGGGGCATACTCAAGCAGCAGATTCGCGGCAGGCACGTTCAGCGGCCAGCTCCCCGCCGCCGCGCCGTACCGGAAGCGGGCCTGCAGCTTCGTTAACCTGCTCGGTGCGGGTGCTGCCCCGGCCGGGCTGGTTGCCGGCCGCTGAAACAGCGAGTCGGCTCGCGCCTGACGGGCCTGGTCGAGCAGCGCCTGGCGCAAGGCCTCGGGCGGCAGCAGCGTGGTGTGGCTTTGCCAGAAGGCCGAGTCATAGGGCACGGCATTGCGGAGGAACACGTCGCGGTACTGCGCCCGCTCGGGGTAGCTGGGCAGCGGGGCCTGCACGGTGTCGATGGCAGTGGTCAGGAATTCGCCGAAATAATGCAGCGGCGGGCCCACCGGCAGGCGGCCTTTGGTTTGCCACCACACGGTTTTCAGGTGCCAGCGTCCGGCGTAGGGCTGGTAGGCCACGCGCAGCTCCCGCGAGCTGGTGGGGTGCAACGAGCCCCGCAGGCCCGCGGGCGTGTAATGCCAGTCGGCGCCCAAAAACGCGTAGCTGTCCTGGGCAATGTACAGGCGGCCGGCAAAACTGGCGCGGCCGTTGCCGGGCTTCGGGGCAAAGTCGATGACGTACACCGGCCGGTCCTGGTAGGTGCTGCCCGGCGCCAGGCGATAGTCGTAATCGCGGAAATGGGCGGGGTTGATGAACTGCGCCCGGCCGTGCACAAAATCGGCCCGGTGCGCAATGAAAGGGCCGCCGGCCCAATCAATTTGCAGGGCCTGGCCCGCCGGCCGCAAGTCCACTTTGCGGGACTGGACTATTTGCACCTCGCCCGTGGCCGTGCGCTCCCGGTAGGGCGCTTTGAACACCGTGAGCAAGCCCTCCACGAGGTAGCGCGGCTGGCCGGCCGGGTCGTTGTCCGACTCGCGGTAGAAGCCGGTGAGGCGGCTGGGCCGGGCCGGGTAGTTGCGCGGAATGCGCGCCACGGCTTCCCGCACTATGCCCAGCACCGAGCCCACCACCCGCACTTCGCCCAACGCGGCTGGGCTGATTTGCAAGGCAACGCGCAGCTCCGCCCCGGGCGACGGCGGCAACGCCTGCGCGTAGTTGCGGTAGCCCAACAGGGCCACTTCCAGTTTCTCCTGCAGGTATTGTGGCGGAATGCTCAGGGCGAAGCGCCCGTCTTCGTTCGTGCTGGTGCCGATGCGGTTGCCGGCCACGCCCACCTGGGCATTGGGAATGGGCTGGTTTGTTTCCGCATCCACCACCCGGCCACGCAGCAAAATGGGGCCCTGCGCAAGCGCCGGCCCCATCGTTAAAAGCAAACAAAGCAAGAGAAAACAGCGCATCATAACCGGCCTACGTTCACGGTATTTTCGCGCCCAGGTTGCGGCTTAGCCGTGCACCGGCTGCAACTTACCCACCAGGTACTCGGCAATCTGCACGGCGTTGGTGGCGGCGCCTTTGCGGAGGTTGTCGGCCACCACCCACAGGTTGAGGGTGCGGGGCTGGGTTTCGTCGCGGCGCAGGCGGCCCACCAGCACGGCGTCTTTGCCGTGGCTGTCTTTGGGCATGGGGTACTGGTTTTGGGAAGGGTCGTCCACGAGTTCCACGCCGGGCGTGCGGGCCAGGATGTTGCGCACGTCCGCCAGGTCAAACTCGCGTTCAAACTCCACGTTTACGGCCTCGGAATGGCCGCCCATCACGGGGATGCGCACGCAGGTAGCCGTGACGCGGATGCTGTCGTCGCCCATTATTTTCTTGGTCTCGTTCACCATCTTCAGCTCCTCCTTGGTGTAGCCGTTGGCCTCAAACACGTCGATGTGGGGCAGCACGTTCAGGTCGATGGGGTGCGGGTAGGCGGGGTTGGTGGCGGTGCGGCCGGCGCGCTCTTCCAGGAGCTGGTCCACGGCTTTTTTGCCGGTGCCGGTCACGCTCTGGTAGGTGCTCACCACAATGCGCTGCACCTGGTAGGCCTTGTGCAAGTCGTTGAGGGCCACCACCAGCTGGATGGTGGAGCAGTTGGGATTGGCAATGATTTTATCGTCGGCCGTGAGGGTGTCGGCGTTCAGCTCGGGCACCACCAGCTTCTTGGTGGGGTCCATGCGCCAGGCCGAAGAGTTGTCGATGACCGTGGTGCCCACCGCGGCGAAGCGCGGGGCGTGCTCCTTGCTCACCGAGCCGCCGGCCGAGAAAATGGCAATGTCGGGCCGGGCCGCAATGGCGTCGTCCATGCTCACCACGGGGTATTGCTGGCCTTGAAATTCAATGAACTGGCCCACGGATTTGGCCGACGCCACCGGCAACAGTTCGGTGAGGGGAAACTGGCGCTCGGCCAGCACTTTGAGCAGTTCGGTGCCCACCAAGCCGGTGGCACCCACAATAGCAAGTTTCATGAGACGAACAAGTTGGGAAGCGGCAAACCGGAGCCACTCTGTGCAAATGTCGGCAAGAACGAGACAATTGCATGGCCTTCAATAATTCTTGTCGGTTGCGCCAATTCCCGGTGATGCGGCGGGCACCAACCCCTCGGCACAACCCGAGGCGCGTGGCTCAAGGCCCGGCGTGGCAGCGCCCCAAAATCAAGGCGGTGGCTTTTGCGGCCCCGCCCGGACGTGGCCAGCCAAAAAGGGCATTCCTACCCTGGCAACTGGGCCGAGGCAGAGGATTAACAGCATCAAGCCAAGCAGCCTATTCGGCAAACCGCGTCGATGTGGCGTTATCAGGCATTTGCTAGTCAACGATTTGTACGGAACGCGAGAACTTGGAAATTGCTTCCCGACCACTGATTAAGTGTGGATAAACCGAGCAATTTTCGGACTTTTTAGGCTTAAGGCAGTTGGTCCTCGCAACAGCGGCGCGCTTGGCTCAGTGGGCGTAAAGAGCCCGTCGGCAAGCGGGGCCATATTATCTTTCCAGAAGGCTTACATTGGGCACTGCTACTACTCCGCTCGCCCTGTAATGAAGGCCCTCGTTCTACTATTTCTCTTCTTGCCCCTGCTGGCTTCGGCCCAATTAACCGAAACATTTGCCGACGGCAATTTCACCGCCAACCCCGCCTGGACCGGCGATGCCGCTGGCTTCCAAGTCACCTCGCAGCAGTTGCGGAGCAACGGCGCGGCCGTCACGGGAACCCAGATTCAACTGAGCGCGCCCAGCCAGGCCAGCACCGGCACGGTGTGGGAATTTTGGGCCAACCTGCGCTTAGCAACCAGTTCCGGCAACTTGGCCGACGTGTGGCTGATGGCCTCACAGATGGACCTGCGCAGCTCGAATACCTCGGGCTATTTCGTGCGCCTGGGCGGCACCCCCGACGAAGTAAGCCTGTTCCGCAAAGACTCGACCCGCGCCGCGGTGCTGGTTATCGACGGGGCCGACGGCACGCTGGCCAGCGCCACCAACAACCTGGTGCGCGTGCGCGTCACCCGCAGCACGGCCAACCGCTGGACGCTGGAGCGCGACCTCACCGGCGGCCGCACGTTTGTGGCCGAACCCGCGCAGCCCACCGACGCCACCTACCAACGCAGCGTGGCCCTGGGCGTGTCGCTGCTTTATTCTTCGGCCAACAGCCGCAACTTTTACTTCGATGACTTTGCGGTGACCGACGCCACCGCGCCGCTCCTGCTGCGCGCCGTGCCGCTCGATGCGCGCCAGGTGGATGCGGGCTTCAACGAAGCCGTGGGCCCGGCCAGCGCCACCGCGCCGGCCAACTACCGCCTGCAAAACGGGTTAGCCCCGGTTTCGGCCCGGATATTAAGCACCAACCCCGCCGTGGTGCGCCTCACTTTCGGGGTCGATTTCCCAACCCAAAACGTGCTGGAGGTTCGGAACGTGGCCGACCTGTATGACAACGTGGCGGCGGGGCCACTCACCGCCGCGTTCACGGGGCCGCCGGTCACGCCCCAGGTGGGAGACCTGATTATCTCTGAAATCTTCGCCGACGAAACCCCCGCCGTGGGGTTACCTGCCTCGGAATACGTGGAAATTTACAACCGCAGCGCCACCAAAACGCTCAGCTTGGGCGGCGTGCGGCTGGGCAAATCCGGCAGCAGCACGGCGGCTATTCTGCCCGACACGGCCAAGCTCCTGCCGGGCCAATACGCCATTGTGTGCGGCAGCACGCGGGGGCCGCAGTTTGCCGCCTACGGCAAAGTGTACGGGCCCACCAATTTCCCGGCGCTCAGCAACGGCGCCGACCAGCTGGTGCTGCGGGGCCGCGACGGCCGCACGCTGTTTGAGGTGAACTACTCGGATGCGTGGTACCGCGACCCCAAAAAGAAGGACGGGGGCTGGAGCCTCGAAATGATGGACGCCACCAACTATTGCGCCGGGGCCGACAACTGGACGGCCAGCACCGACGCCAGCGGCGGCACGCCGGGCAAAGCCAACTCGGTGCGCGCCGCGCGCCCCGACGCCACCGCCCCTGCCCTGCTCCGCGCCGTGGCCCTGAACGCCACCACCGTGCGCGCGTATTTTTCCGAGAAGCTGGACAGCGCCGCCGCGGCCACGCTGGGCCGCTACGCGCTGGCTGCCCCCGGCCCCGCGCTGGTGCGCGCAGTGCCCGTGGCGCCGGACTTCCGGCAAGTGGACCTGACGCTGGGCGCGGCCCTGCAGCCCAGCCGCCCCACCTCCCTGGCCGTGCAAACGGCCACGGACTGCGCCGGCAACGCCAGCGGGGCCCTGCAGTCGGCCGCTTTTGCCCTGCCCGAAGCCGCGGCCGTTGGCGACGTGGTGATAAACGAGCTGCTGTTTAACCCCCGCGTGGGCGGCGTCCGGTTTGTGGAGCTGTTGAACCGCAGCCCCAAGTACATCAACCTGCAAGCCTGGCAAGTTGCCAACCTGAAACCCGACGGCAGCGCCGATGCCCAGGCCTTGAGCACCGGGCCGCTGGTGCTGGCGCCCGGGCAGCTGCTGGCGTTCAGCACCAGCACGAGCAACATTCAGACGGAATACCCCAGCAGCCACGACGCGGCCAACCTGGTGCAGCTTGCCAGCCTGCCCACCTTCCCCGACGAGGGCACGGCGCTGCTGTTCACCGGGCAAGGCGTGGAGGCCGACCGGTTCGCGTACAGCAAAAATCTGCATTTGAGCCTATTGGCCACGCAGGAGGGCGTGTCGCTGGAGCGCATACGGGCCAACGGGCCCAGCACCGGAAGCAATTTTCACTCGGCGGCCGGCGCGGTGGGCTACGCTACGCCCGGCCGGCCCAACTCGCAAGCGCAGGACGCGCCCGGCGGCAACCAGGAGCTGACGGTAACCCCCGAAATCTTTACCCCGGACGACGACGGCCAGCAAGACTTCGCCACCCTGAACTACCACCTCGACCAGCCCGGCTACGCCGCCTCCGTGACGGTGTACGACGCGCTGGGCCGCCTCACGCGCCGCCTGGTACGGAACGAGACCTTGCCCATCAGCGGCTTTGTGCAATGGGACGGCATCGACGACAAGGGCCGTAAAGCGGCCGTGGGCTACTACATCCTGCACGTTGAGCTGTTCCGCGCGAGCGGCGGCGAGCGGCGCGAGTACAAAAAAACGGTGGTGCTGGGCGCACGGTTTTAACACCGGCTTAACAAAGAATGAGGAGCGGGAAGGTGCTGTCATCCTGAGCGCAGCGAAGGACCTTACCACGGCAGAACGGCCGGTGCTAGCATCAACCGGCACAAACGTGAAAAGGTCCTTCGCTGCGCTCAGGATGACAGCCGTTATTCTTCATTCCTCATTAAACGAAGTGCTGTTTCTCGCGTCTTACCCACATGAACAGCACCCAGCAATTGCAGCATCTTTATTGGCGGGCCGGTTTTGGGCCGCGCCCACAAGACGTGGCCGCCGGCCTTAGCCCCCGCAAAGCCCTGCGGCAATTGCTGCGCGACGCCGAGCCGTTTGTGCCCCTGGCCGGTCCTGGGCTGAGCTTCCGCGAGCCCCAAGGCCTGGTGATGACCGACCCCGCCTCCACCACCAAAAAACCCGCGCCCGATGGCACCGTCACCACGCCGCCCG
>DASVTG010000775.1:0-2482 GCA_036387695.1 Hymenobacter sp.
TTTCTGGTAGAAGGTGCTGCTGATGAAGGAGCCGTTGCCGCCGTCGTACCAGTAGGCGGCGGTGGCGGCGTGCCCGGCCGGCAAAATGCTGCCCCGGTCCTTGATGCACACCCCGATGACCTTGCTCTGGAAGTTGGTGGCCAGGCGCAGCTCGTCGGTGATGGTGGTGGTCATCATGTGGCGGGGGCTTTGCTGGCCGGCCGCGCCGCTGCCGCCCACGCCCTGCACGGTTTTGTCCTCGGTCACGTAGGTGCCTTTGCCGGTTTCGCGCTCAAACCAGTTGTTGCCCACAATGCCGTTGGCCGAGGGCGTGGCGCCGGTGTAGATGCTGGCGTGGCCCGGCCCGGTGTAGGTGGGCACGTAGTTGTAGTGGGTGTTCTCGTAGCTGAAGCCTTCGCCCAACAGGCGCCGGAAGCCGCCCTTGCCGAACTTGCTCCAGTAGCGGTAGATGTAGTCGTAGCGCATCTGGTCCACCACGATGCCCACCACCAGCTTGGGCCGGGCCAGGGCGCCAGAAGCATTTTTATTAGCCGAGCCATTGGCGGACGCAGCCGCTCGGGGCTTGGCAGTTTGGGCAAAAACGGGGCTGGCCAACGCGGCGGCCAGGGTCAGGGCAAATATCTTTTTCAATAGAAAGCGGGTAAGGCTATGCAGCGGCAAAGATACCCCCAGTTTGGAAGTCCCGTGTTAACAGAACGTCATGCCGAGCGCAGCCGAGGCATCTGGGGCAAACCACCTGTCATCCGGCGCTGCGCGCAGGATGACAATCGATTGAATTACTACCCCGCGCGAGATGCCTCGGCTGCGCTCGGCATGACGTTTCTTTTCATTCCTCGGCTCCAATGACTCCTACCCTCATTTTTGACATGGACGGCGTGCTCGTCGACAACACGCCGGTGCAGGCCCGCGCCTTCCAGCTGCTGTTCCGCGACCTGGGCCTGACCACCAACGCCCGCCAGCTGCTGCGGCGCCTCAACGGCATGCCCGCCACCAACATCCTCAAAACCGTGTTCCGCCACCCCGTGCCCGACAAGCAGCTCAAGGAATACGCCTCGCAGCGCGAGTTCCTCTACCGCACGCTGTACTGGAACAAGCGCCGCGCCATGCCCGGCCTCGTGGCGTTTCTGGAAGCCGCCCGCGCTGCCGGCTTTCAAATTGGCTTGGGCACCGGCTCGCCCCCCGAAACCATCAGCTACATCGTGGACCACCTCGACTTGCGCCAGTACTTCGACGCCGTGGTCGGCAAGGAAGATGTGGACAAGGGCAAGCCCCACGCCGACACCTTCTCCGTGGCCGCCGCCAAGCTGGGCGCCCGCCCCGAAGACTGCATCGTGTTTGAAGACGCCGTGCTGGGCGAGCAGGCCGCTTACAAAGCCGGCATGCGCTGCGTGGCCATCGGCTCCTCGCTCAAGGAGAAAGATTTCCAGAGCCCCCTCGCCTACCTCAAGGACTTCACCGGCTTCACGCCCAAGCGGCTGCTAGAGCTATTGGCGCAACAGCCCCAAGCCCCGAAGCCCGACAAGCAGCGCGCCCAACGGCAGTACATGCACTTGGACTAGCATCATGAAAAAGCCCCGGCGTCGAACACCAAGGCTTTTTAAATGGGTCAAGCTGGCTAGTTATTGCACCATGAGGCGGACTACCTGGGTCCCGGTGCGAACCACGTACACGCCGGTGGCCAGCCCGGCGGGCAGCAAGAGGGCGGCCGTGCCGGCAGCGTCGGCCGTAGCAGTGAGCACACACCGTCCTGTGGCGTCGAAGACTTGCACCGAAGCGCCAGCCGCCGCGCCGGCCAGGGTGGTGGCCCGGGCTGGGTTGGGCACCAGCGAAAGGCCAACGGTGGCCTTGCCCGCAAGTGCGACCGTACGGACTGGCGAGTAGGCAGCCGTGCCGTCCACATCAACCTGCCGCAGGCGGTAGTAGAGCGTGGTGGCATTGGCCGGCAGTTGGGCATCGAGCCACTCGTAGGCGCGGGCACTGCTGCTGGTGCCAGCCCCTGCCACCGTGCCGATGGCCGCAAAACGCTGCCCGTCAGAACTGCGCTCCACCTCGAAGCGGGCGCTGTTCTTTTCCGAAGCGGTGGCCCAGGCCAGGCGCACGGCCGAACCGACTTGTGTAGCCGTGAAGGCCTTTAGCTCCACCGGGAGCGGGGTGGCCTGCCCAACGGCGTTGGAATAAGCCCCCTGGTCGGGCACTGCGAGAGAGCTGTTGAGGGCACGCACGCGGTAGAAATAGGGACCGTTGGGGTCAAGCCCCGTGAGTACGTAGCTGGTGGCCGGGGCCGCGATGGTGAACGGCGAACCGGTAATGGGCGCGGTGAAACCGGCGTTGGTCGACACATCGAGCAGGTAGCTCGTGACCGTGCCCAGGGCCGGGGCCGTCCAGTTGGCGGTGAAGCCCGTGGCAGAGCGGGCGGTGGAAACTGTGGCCACGGGCACTACCATGGCGTAGCTCTCCACCCAATTGCTGCTGGCGCCGTTCA
>DASVTG010000776.1:0-4290 GCA_036387695.1 Hymenobacter sp.
TTCAGGCGGCGCTTGTATTCCTGCACGCTCCGGTCCTGGAAGAAATGCGCCAAGTGCCAGGCCAGCGAATCGATGCCCTTGTTGAATATGCCATCCTCCACCACGCCAGGGTCCCAAGCCACCCGGTAAAAGGGCAGCGAAGTGGCCATGATGCTTTCGTTGTCGGAGTAGATATTGCCCCGCGTGGCGGGCACCGGCTGGTAGCTGATGCGCCGCTCTTGCTCCAGGGCCCGCCACTTGGCGCCTTCCTGCACCTGAATTTTGGTGGCTTTCCAAAAAATGGCGCACGAGAAAACGGCCACCCCCAGAAAGGCCAGCCGCACCCGCGTGACTATGGACTTCTTAACGTTGCCTTTCATCGTGTATTCGTTCTAACGCCTTGCTTTGCTGACTTCTTGCTTTTGGACGCGCTTGTACTTTTTTGTACCTTAATCTTGCTGTCGGGCTTATTATTGGTTCGGACACTTTTCTTCGCCTTCTGCGCTCTATGCTCCTTGGCCTTTGCGGCACGCGTGGCGGTACGCCTTGTGGGCTCAAGCCTAGTCGGCGGTGCAAGGGCTACAGTGGTGTCGCCATCCAGCGGCTGGGGCGGCGCTATGATTTCGGGGCCGCTGTCTTCGGCTCCTTCGGCCTCCGGTGCGCGGTTGCGGCCCGCCAGTATATCGGCTTGTTGGGCCGCGGTAGAGTCGCGAGCGGCGCGAGCGGCGAGCGTATCGGCCGTGAGTACGGGCATGAGTTCTAGCTCAGCGGCGTCGAGGTGACCAGCCGGAACGGTGATGCGGAAGGGCGGCGAAGAACTTTCCACCAGCCCAAAGGCGGCCACTTTGCGGGCCACTTCGCTTTGCTTGCTGGCTTCCATGTAGTCCGACTTCAGGGTGGTGTAGTCGGCGCGCAGGTCCTCCGTCTCCTGCTTGAGCCGCTGGATGCTGCGGTTCATCCGGTTGCCATAGTGCGTGTTGCCGATGTACAGCAGCGTGAGCATCATCACAAAAAGCAGGTGCGGCAAGTACCGCACCGGCAAGCCCTCCCGAAAAAGGCCGTCCACGCTCGTCACCCGGTCCAGCAGCGAAAACAAGCTCCAGGAGCTGCGGGCCCGAGGCGGGGCCAGGGGCTTGCGCGGGCGCTTGGGTGGCGCGGGGGTTGGGGCAGGCTCCGGCGCGGGCTCAGGGCCCACGGTGGCCACGGGTTCGGGCAGCACCTCAGGCGCGGCCGGCGCG
Source organism: Hymenobacter sp. (assembly GCA_036387695.1). GTDB lineage: Bacteria > Bacteroidota > Bacteroidia > Cytophagales > Hymenobacteraceae > Hymenobacter. The sequence goes on from DASVTG010000776.1 coordinate 1,218, forward strand.
GCAACTTCGCGGGGCACGTTGGCGCGGCGCGGGCTTTCGGAAGGTTTGAGCGTGTTGGTGGCCACTTTTTAATTAAAAATTGGGAATTAAAAATTAAAAATTGACCGACCCATTGGCGCCCAGACGGGCATCTTCTCGCCACACGTAGCTGCAGTGCAGCCATTGCGGGCAAGCGAATGCGAAAGGTTGGGGCGGTGAAAGGTGCTCATTTTTAATTCTTCATTTATAATTCTTAATTCCTGATTGCAACCCGCAATTTAGCACTTCGGGCGCGGCTGTTCAGCGCAACTTCGGCCGGGTCGGCCTCTTCGGGCTTGCGGTTTACGGCCTCAAAGGGCTTGCTTTCATTGCCAAAGAAGTCTTTTTCAACCGAGCCAAAAAATTTGCCCTTGCCAATAAAATTCTTCACCAGCCGGTCTTCCAGCGAGTGGTAGCTGAGCACAACCAGCCGGCCCCCGGGCCGCAGCACCTCGGCGGTTTGCTGCAGCATTTCCTGCAAGGCCTGCATTTCCTGGTTTACCTCGATGCGCAGGGCCTGAAAGACTTGCGCCAGGTACTTATTTTCCTTGCCCCGGGGGGTGCACGGCTGAATGGCCTGCTTCAGCTCCGCAATGGTCTCCAAGCGCCGCCCACGCCGGGCAGCGCCCACGGTGCTGGCTAGGGTGCGGGCGTTGGTTACTTCGCCGTACATCCCGAAAATGCGGTGCAGGTCGGCCTCCTTATACTCGTTGAGAATGTCGGCGGCCGTCAGCGGCCCATCGGGGTCCATGCGCATGTCCAGCGGCCCATCAAACCGGGTCGAAAACCCACGCTCGGGCGTATCAAACTGATGCGAACTCACGCCAAGGTCAGCCAGCAGCCCATCAACCGGCACGGCATTAAGCTCTTGTAATTCAGAGGTTAACTCACGGAAGTTAGCTTTTACAAATGTAAATTGAGGCCGCTGAAGCTTTACGGCTTCGGCTTCAGCATCAACGTCTTGGTCGAAGCTGTAGAGATGCCCAGTGGTCAGCTTTTCCAGTATGCGAGCAGAGTGACCGCCGCCACCAAACGTGACGTCAACGTAGTGGCCATCGGGCTGCAGGTCGAGGGCAGCAAGGCACTGGGCCAGCATCACCGGGCGGTGGTAGGCGCTATCGTTGCTGTATTCGCTCACGCCGCAAGGCCGCCCACGGGCGGTGTTTCAACCGACAAAAACTTCTGCGCCAGCTTGCTAAAGCTCTGCTGGTCTTTGATGAGGAACTCATCGTAGCGGGCCGGGTCCCAAACCTCGCACCGGTTGCCCAAGCCCACAATGATGGCTTCTTTTTCGATGCCAGCGTAGCGCAACATGCTGCGAGGCAGCATAAAACGATTAATGGTATCGAGCTCTACCTCCGTCATGCCCCGAAAAAAGTTGCGCTGAAACTGGCGGTACTCCTCGTTGAATTCGTCGAGCGCCATCACCTTCTCGTGAATGACCCGCCACGCCGCCCGGGGGTAAAGCACCAGGCAAGGCTCAAAGCCCCGCACGAGCACCAGTTGGTTGCCGGACTGCTCGGGCAAGTTGCCTTTCACCTTGGCCGGCAACACAAGCCGACCCTTGGGGTCAAGCTTGCATTCGTATTCGCCGGACAGGAGATTCATGGGCAGTCCGCTGGGTGTAAGAACAGCGGTATTGGCAAATGTACGGGAAGGCGTTCAGAAATCAACCACAATTTACCATTTCCTACCACAATCCATAAAACGCTTGAAATGCGTCACAGAGGCGTTTTTCAGGTGTTTTCAAGAAGGCGTATGAACGTGGAATCAATATTAGCTAACGGTGTTTGCCATTGTGGCAGTGTGGAACGAGCTCGAAACAGCTAGGTTGCCTGGTAAGGCTTTGGGCGGCATTATGCACTTTCTGCGCCTGCTTTTTGCACCTACTTCTTCCCCGCACGAGCCGTATCTTTGCAGTCGCAATGCCACGCTATTCGTTGTTCCGTCGCTTCGTCAGCATGATGCTGGCCGTGTTGGTGCTCACCGCTTCGGTGGGCCTCACGGTGCAGCGCCATACCTGCCGAATGAGCGGGCGCAGCAAAGTGGACGTGACGGTGCCGGGCCAAGCGCCGCTGCGAGGCTGCAACAACGAGCTGGTACCGGCCAAGACCGTAGCCAAAGACAACTGCTGCGATACGAGCAGTCAATTGCACAAGCTTTCGGCACCTGCTCACGAACAGGCGGCCAAGGTGCTGGTACCGGTGCCGGTTTTGGTGGCTTGGGTACCGGAAATGACCTGGACACAGCGGCCAATGGTGGTGGCGCTGCCGGGCATTGGCCCGCGCTGGTTTGCGGCCGATTCCTCTCCCCCTCCGCTGGGTGGACGCGGGCTGCTGGCGTTTGTCTGTACGCTGGTAGTTTAGGTTTTCTGGATGCGCCTCCTGCTGTGCTTTCGCACGTCAGGGATTGCCGCGGTGCGGCAACGTTTTCAGAAACACTTAACTTACAGACGTTATGAAATCCATTAGCGGAAGTTCTCCGCGATTTGCTTTTGCTGCTGGGCTGCTATTAGCTGGGCTGTTGCCTGGCTTGGCCCGCGCTCAGTCGGCGGCCATTGCCCCGGTGCGGGGCGAGGTCACTGAGGCCGGCAAAGCCTCTCCCCTACCCGGCGCCGTGGTGCGCTGGCTGCTGGATGCGCCCGATGACGCGGCGCCGGCCATCACGGCGATATCTGACGAAAAAGGAAACTTTGTGCTGGCTCGCCCAAGCCGGGCGGCCTCCCGGCTGGTGGTGCAGGCCCTGGGCTACCGAGCCGATACTTTGGCGGTGCCCACTACGGGCGCTCCGTATTTGCGGGTGGCGTTGCGCGCCGGCCAGGAACTTGGCGAAGTAACCGTGACGGCCCGGGGACCCGCTTATTCGGCCCTCACACCCGCCAACGTACAGGTAATTTCGGCCCGCGACCTAACCAAATCGGCCTGCTGCAACCTGGCCGAGAGCTTCGAAACCAACGCCTCGGTGGAGGTGACGACATCGGACGCCGTGTCGGGGGCCAAACAGATTCAGCTGCTGGGGCTCGATGGCAGCTACTCGCTGCTGACCGTGGACAACC
>DASVTG010000777.1:0-10255 GCA_036387695.1 Hymenobacter sp.
CACCACCACGTCGGGCACCACCACGTCGGGCACCACCACGTCGGGCACCACCACGTCGGGCACCACCACGTCGGGCGGCACCACGTCGGGCGGCACCACGTCGGGCGGCACGACTTCGGGCGGCACGACTTCTGGCGGCGGTGGCGGCGGCACTACCTGATGGTGGGCAGCCACGAAAGCAAAAATCCCTGGCGCGATGCGCCAGGGATTTTTTGTTGTGCTTCAACAAAGCAGGAAAGGCTTATTTTTTCTTTAGGCCCAGCTCAATCAGGCGCTCGTTCAGGAATTCGCCGGCCGTGATGTCGGCCTCCTTCTTGGGGTTGTCGGGCGTCACGCAGTGCTCCAGCGCGGCCAGGCTCATTTCGGAGCGCGGGTGCATGAAGAACGGAATGCTGAAGCGGGAGGTGTTCATTTTCTCGCGGGCCGGGTTCACCACGCGGTGAATGGTGCTCTTCAGCACGCCGTTGGTGAGGCGCTGGAGCATGTCGCCCACGTTCACCACAATCTGGTCGGGCAGGGCCGTGATGGGAATCCACTGGCCGTCGCGGCGCTTTACTTGCAGGCCGTCGGCGCTGGCGCCCATCAGCAGGGTAATCAGGTTGATGTCGCCGTGCTCGGCGGCGCGCACGGCATCGGCCGGCACCGCGTCGGGGTCTTCGATGGGGAAGTAGTGAATGGGGCGCAGGATGCTGTTGCCGTGCTTCACCTTGTCGTCGAAGTAGTTCTCGGGCAGGTGCAGGTACAGGGCAATGGCGCGCAGCACGTCCTGGCCCGCGCTTTCCAGCGTGCGGTAGGCCATGAAAGTGCTTTGCTTGAAGCTGGGCACTTCGTCGGGCCAAATGTTGTCGGGGTACTCGTTCTTGATGGGGTCCTCTTCTTCCACTTCCTGGCCCACGTGGTAGAACTCCTTCAGGTCGCCGGTGTTGCGGCCCTTGGCGTGCTCCTTGCCTTTGCTGATGTAGCCGCGCTGGCCGGCCAGCTCCGGGTTTTCGTAGCGCTGCTTGGCTTCGTCGGGCAGCTGGAAGAAGGCCTGCACGTCGGCGTAAAGCTGTTTGGTCTGCTCGTCGTTGAGGCCGTGGTTCTTGAGGGCCACAAAGCCAATGTTTTGGTAGGCTTCGCCGAGCTGCTGCACGAATTGCGCCTTGCGCGCGGGGTCGCCGGAACGGAAGTCGGCCAAGTCAAGCGAGGGAATCTGGTCGAGAAGTTGGTCTTGCATGGGAAATTTAGGTTTACTTTGAGGCTGGGTAAGCCCCACGGTGGGCAACGCTGCAAGTTAAGCAAAACCCGGTGCTGGGGCTTAGTCGTATGCAGCCCAGTTTACGATTTTGAATCCCCACCAGCTACAAATACCAACAAACTTTTTTTTCGAGCGCCCTATTCATGAAACGTCCCATTTGGCTGCTGTGCAGCACGACCCTTACCCTGGCCCTGCTGGCAAGCTGCGAGAGCAGCAAACCCGCCACAGACGTTAGCGCGGCCGCGGGCTCAGCCAACTCGGCCGTGACCAGTGCCAGCTCCAACGCCGAGAGCATGGAGTCGAACGGCATTCGCCTGACGCCATTCGGCGACTCGCCCCGCTTCCCCGAAGCGCAACTGCAAATGCGCAACCCCATTGCCAACGCCACCGTGCCTAGCGGCGAGGTTCCCTTTGATTATCAAATCACCAACTTCCAGCTCACCAAAATGAGCGGCGGGCCGCACATGGCCGAGATGGCCAACTCGGCCAAGGGCCAGCACATCCACAACATCGTGGACAACGAGCCCTATACTGCGCACTACGAAACGCGTTTCAGCAAAGCCATTCCCGACGGCCAGCACGCCGTGCTCTCCTTCCTGTCGCGCTCCTACCACGAGAGCCTGAAGCACCGCGGCGCCTACGACCTGCGCATTGTGAACGTGGGCAACGGCACCCCGCCCGCCACGCCCATCATCGACGTGAAGGCGCCGAACCTGTTCTACAGCCGCCCGAAAGACACCTACTCCGGCGCCGACGCCAAGCGCATCATGCTGGACTTTTACCTCGTGAACACCGCCTTGGAGCCCGGCGGAAACCGCGTGCGCGCCACCATCAACGGCACCGAGTTCATGCTCGACCGCTGGATGCCCTACCAAATGGAAGGCCTGCCCGCCGGCGAAAACACGGTGAAACTGGAGCTGGTCGACGGCAGCGGCAACCTGATTCCCGGCGCCTACAACTCGGTGACGCGTAAGTTCACGGTGGCCCCGTAAGTTTTTCCAAAGGTGGTCGCTCAGAACGTCGTGCTGCGCTTGCCGAAGCATCTCTACTGCGTAAGTATTCAGTTACTGCTGCGGGAGAGGTGCTTCGGCAAGCGCAGCATGACGTTCTTTTTTTACTTGCCTTGCTTTCTGCCAATTGCTGTCCCGGCTCTACCTTGCCTGCCATGTCCGTTGCGCTGCCCGAATCGACTGCCCCAGCTGCTCCGCCGCTGCTCACCCGCGAGCAGGTGCTCCGGGCCCTGCGCCAAATAGCGCGCGAGGGCCGGGTGCTGCCGCCGGGCACGGTGTACGAGCTGGTGTATCGGGGCCGCCGCTACCCGCCCCGGGCCGTGGCGGAGCTGGCCTACCGCCTGGCCACCGGCGACCCCGCCGCCCAGTGGCCCCGCCCGGCCGGCTCCCCCACCAACGCGCTGCTGGAGCGCCTCGACTTCACCATCACCACCAAGCGGCCCGTGCTCACGTCGGGCTCGGGGCCTGATGGTGACGAAACCGCCCGCCAACAGGCCGAGGACTTGTACACCGGCCTGCCCAAAGACGGGCCCGACGCACCGGGCGCGCCGGCCAAAGCAGCCGAACCCACGGCCCCCTACGCTGCTCCCGCTTACACCCGGGCCGATGCCCTGGCGGAGCTATTTGCTTCTGAAACCGAGCTGGATGCTGCCCTGGCCGGCCTCTCGCGCCGTCGCAATCTGCTGCTGCAAGGCCCCCCCGGCACGGGAAAAACCTTTTTGGCGCGCCGGCTGGCGTGGCTGCTGCTGGGCGCCAAAGACGACCGCCGGCTGGAAATGGTGCAGTTTCACCCCGGGTACGGCTACGAGGACTTCATGCTCGGCTTTCGTCCCGATGCGGAGGGGAAATTTCGCTTAGTGCCCGGCGTGGTGCCGCTGCTGTGCCAGCGCGCCGCGGCCGACCCCGGCCGCCCGTATTTTTTGCTGATTGACGAAGTGAACCGGGGCAATGTGCCCCGCATTTTTGGCGAATTGCTCCTTTTGCTGGAAGCCGACAAGCGCGGCCCGGCCCAGGCCCTGCGCCTTCCCTACGCGCCGCCCGATGCCCCGAGGTTCTTCGTGCCCGATAACGTGTACGTCATTGGCACGCTAAACCTGGCCGACCGCTCGCTCAGCCCCCTGGATTATGCCCTGCGCCGCCGCTTTGCTTTCGCCGAGCTGCGGCCGCAATTTGGCGCGCCGCTGCGGCAGTTTTTGGCCAGCCGCCACGTGCCGGGCGCGCTCATCGAGCGGTTGTGCGCCCGCATGTCGGCCCTCAACCAAGCCATTGCCGACGACCCGGAGCTGGGGCCTGACTTCGAAATTGGCCACAGCTACTTCTGCCAACCGCCGCCCCAGCCCGAAGCAGCCGCCGCGTGGCTCCGCTTAATCATAGAGCAAGAAATTGGCCCGCTGCTAACCGATTATTGGCGCGAGCAGCCCGCCACCGCGGCCGCCCAGCTTCGTAAGCTACTGGCGTAGCCTCTAAGCAAGTACATTTCCGCGCGTTTATCCCCTCACTGGCCAGACGACGAAAGCGCCTGTCCTGGCCACGACCGTTCCTCCCATGCCTGAGCCGCCGCTGTTTGCTTCGAAAAAATGCAACGCCTGCCAGCAATGGTCCACTTGGCAGCAAAATCCCGACGACCGCTGCGAGCACTGCGGCGAGCTGCTCGACCCACGGGCCCAACAAAACGCCCAACAGCGCGAAGAAGTGGCAAACCTGCCGTCGCATCCGAGCTTGCGGCTCATAGAAATCAAGCCCGACGATGGCGCCTTCGTGCGGTTTCTGAAAACGATGGCTCGCGGGGGACAGCTGGCCTTTGCAGCTATTCTGGCCTTCATCGTGTGGCTGGTTACGCTTGCAGCCGGTTAACATGAAGAATTGGCCTGAACTGCGGCGGCCGCTGTTTGTCGGAGCCGCGTTGCTGTACGGCGCGCGTCAGGCAACCCGCTATTGGCTGCACTGGCCGCTGCCGTTGGGCCTTGCTTCGTACCTCAGCGACTTGGCCAGCATGCCCGTCATGCTCACACTGGCGCTGGCACTTCACCGCCGCATTGTCGCCCGGACGCTCACCTTTGTGCTGCTCGATGCATGGCTGTGGTGGTCGTGGCTGGGGGTGTCGGTTTGGTTTGAAGGGTTGCTGCCCTTTGGCTCGGCCCGCGCCGTGGCCGACCCGTTCGATGCGCTGGCCTATGCGGTGGGCACCCTGGCATTTCGCCGGTGGCTCAACCACTCCGGCGCTGCTAAATAACTACGTAAGAGGCCCCAACTGCCGCCTGCATGATACCCCTTCCCACGCTTTATTACTTCCTCTGCTACGCGTGGAACCGGCTGCCCGAGCCGGCCGTGCTGCAAGCCAGCGAGGCCGCGCCCTTTCATCGGCCGCTGGGGCTGCTGGCCCAGGTGCTGCTGCACGGCACCCGGCAGTTGCTGCGAGCCGGCCTGCCGCGCACCTTCCAAACCCAGGAAGCCGAACTGACCAGCTTGCGCGGGCGCGTGGAGTTGGCGCCAACGCTGAGCCGCGGCTTGCTGGAACAAGGCCGGGCCGTGTGCACCTTCGATGAGCTGAGCGCTGATTCGCTGCTGCACCGCCTGCTCATCCAAACGCTGGGAATGCTGGCCACCGCTTCGGCCCTGCCGGGGGCGGTGCGCCGCGAGCTGAGCCACGTGCGCCAGCGGTTTCCAGCACCGCTCGCCGGTGCGCCGGGCCGGGCGCCTACCGCGGCCACGTTTCGGGAGCTGCGGCGGCAGCGGCCGGGCAGCCAGGCCGCTTTTTTGCTGCACGTGTGCGAGCTGGTGTGGCAAACGGCGTTGCCGGAGCCCACCGCCGGGGGCCGCAGTCGTTTTGCCGATTTTCGGCGCGACGAGGCGCTGATGGCGCGGCTGTTTGAGCAGTTCACCCGCAACTTCTTCCGGCGGGAGCAGCGCCGCTACCGCGTGTACGCCGAAACCATTGCCTGGCAAGCCGAAGCCGGCCAGGCCGACGACCTGAACCTGCTGCCCACCATGCTGACGGACACCACGCTGGACGCGCCCGACCGCAAAATTATCCTCGACACCAAGTACTACGCCGCAGCCCTGCGCCCGCGCTACGACCGGCAGCGCCTCATTGCGCCGCACCTCTACCAACTGTATGCCTACCTCCAAAACCAGCGCCCTGCGCCCGGCCAGGCCCTGGAAGGCATCTTGCTGTACCCTGCCGGGCAGGGCCCGGCCGCCACCCAAGGCGTGGACGTGCGCTACACTTTGGGCGGGCATCCGGTGCGCGTGGTCACGCTCAACCTGCACCAGCCGTGGCCCGGCATTGCGGCCGACTTGCTGGCGTTGGTCGCCTGATTGGATGGAGCCCCCCTTGGTCGGCCATTTTTACACCAAGCAAAAAAGCAGCCCGGACTTTCCTGCTGGAAAATCCGGGCTGCTTTTTTGTTAGCTAGCATTGGGGCTGGCACGAAGCCAGCATTCCAAATTACTGCTGGCCGCCGGTGGTAGCGCCAGCCGTGGTAGCACCAGCGGTGGTACCAGTGGTAGCGCCGGCCGTGGTAGCGCCTTCGGTGGTGCCGGTGGTGGTAGTGCCTTCGGTCATGGTAGCGCCTTCAGCAGGAGCGGTCGACATGGTCGAAGTGCTGTCGGTGGTAGTGGTCGAGGTCGACGACTCGGTGCCAGCAGCAGGAGTCTCAACGGTGGTCGACTCGGTCGACTTCGACTCGCACGACGACAGACCAGCGGTCAGGGCCAGGCCCAGGGCAGCAACTTTAATCAGGTTCTTCATTTTGGGGGTAATTTTGAAAGTGGGTTGGCTTAAAAACGCCCTTTATCCCCGCTTACTGGAAAGGTAACCCGGCCCAGAAAAATATTTTTTCGGTGGGTTACTTGTGGCCCGCTAGTGTATTAACCCCCAAAGTGAATGAGCAGGGGCAATTCCTCTTCTTTGACTCCCACCGACGACGCGCTGATTGCCGCCATTCGCAGCGGCGATGAGCGGGCCCTGGCTCACCTCTACCGGCTGCATTGGCCCATGGTGTCGCACTTCGTGCTGCAAAACAGCGGCTCGGAAGACGACGCCCAGGACGTGTACCAAGAAGGCGTGATGGTGTTTTATGAAAAGGTGCGCGACAACTCGTTGGAGTTGAGCTGCCAGATTAAAACCTACCTCTACGCCGTGTGCCGCCGCTTGTGGCTCAAGCGCCTGACCAGCAAAAGCCGCTTCGGCGTGCGCTTGCTCGACGACGAGGAGCACGGTCCCTACCTGAACACAGGGGCCGAGGAGGACCTGCTGGCCGCTGAGGAACAGGACCGCCGTTTCGCCACCATGAGCGAGGCCCTGAACCACTTGGGCGAGCCCTGTCGTTCGCTGCTGGAGGGTTTTTACCTGCTCGACAAATCGATGCAGGACTTAACGGCAGAATTTGGCTACACCAACGCCGACAATGCCAAAAATCAAAAATACAAGTGCCTGGTGCGCTTGAAAAAACTCTTCTTTACCCACTATAAAGAAGAGCCCATCTGAGAAAAACAATTAACAATTGAGGATGAACAAGGAGTCTTTCTCGGCCGGGACGGCAATCGTCGTCTCAAGCAAGACTCCTCGGTAACAATTGTTCATTCGTCATTGCTCATTGTTCATTGCCCCCATGATGACTGAAGCCGACTATTACGCCTTATTTGAAGCCTACGCCGACGGCGAGCTGGCCGGGCCCGCCCGCGCCAACCTCGAAGCGCGCCTGGCGGCTGACCCGGCGCTGGCCCTGCGCTACGCCGACTTCACGGAGATGACCGCGACGCTGCGCGCCTACGGACAGCGCGAAACCGTGCGCCGGCAGCTCCAGGGCATCCACGCCGGCATGCTGGCCGCCGATGAACCCGAGGCCATGCCCACCGCCGAAACCGCGGCAGCACCCGGCAAGCTGACGCATTCGGTGAACCCCATGCTGCGCATTTCGAGCACGGAGCGCAAGCTGCGCGAATTTTGGAATGGCCACCGCGCGACCATGGGCGTAGCGGCTTCGGTGGCGGTGCTGGCCGTGTTTGCCACCCTGCTGGGCCTGCAATTGTGGCAAACGTACAGGCAGCCTTCCCTTTCCGGCTATCAGTCGCTGCGCCGCGACGTGGAGCGCATCAAAAAACACCAGAAGGACCTGACGCTCACGCTAAACCAATTCGGGCGCGTGACCACCCCTCCCCTCACCAAAGAGAGCAGCGGCACGGGCTTCGCGCTCACCTCGGAAGGCTACATCGTGACCAGCTACCACGTTATTCAAGGAGCTGACTCGCTGCTGATTGAAGGCCGGGACCAGCAGCGCTACCACGCCGAGCCCGTGTACTCCGACAGGAAGCACGACTTGGCCATTCTGCGCATCACGGACAAAAAATTCACCGGTTTCGGCCGCCTGCCCTACGCCATCAAACCGGGCCAAGCTGACTTGGGCGAACGGGTGTTCACCCTAGGCTACCCGCGCGAGGACGTGGTGTACGGCGAAGGCGCCCTGAGTGCGCGCTCGGGTTTTGAAGGCGACACGGCCTTCTATCAGGTGAGCATTCCGGTGAACCCCGGCAACTCGGGCGGCCCGCTGCTCGACGAGCGCGGCAACCTGATTGGCGTGGTGAGCGGCCGGCAGAACGATGCGCAAAGCGCGGCGTTTGCCACCAAGTCGTCGTACTTGGTGCGGCTGGTTGACTCGTTGGACGCGGCCAAAACCGGCGTGCCTTATCACTTGCCGCGCTATGGCCAGCTGGCCGGGGCCGGGCGGCCCAAGCAGGTGGCCAAGCTGCAAGACTACGTGTTTGTGGTGAAGGTGTTTGAATAGCCTTCGCTTTGTGGCCTTGAGGTCCGCAGACTTATTGCAAAGGCCTGTTTCTTTATGGAAACAGGCCTTTGCATTTTGGAATCGACAGGCTTGAGGTCGCGTTGGCAAGTGGCCGGCGAAAACGGCTCAAATTTCTGCTGCGTGACGTGGCTAATGCTTGCCCTTTTAGCAACCTTGCATGCCCGAACATAGTATTTAGGCTTTGACAGGCGGCGCCTGTCTTTTACCGTTTCGCATTACCTAATCCCGCACTCCGTGGCTCAAAATACCCAAACCCCGCCTACTGGTGACAACGTTGCCGGCTCGGCTCTTTTCAAGAAATTCCTCAGCACCGCCGAAGGCTACATCCGGCAGCCCACGCGCATGAAGCAGCTGCTGACCGACGCGTATAAGAAGGCCAGCGAGAAGAACGACGTGGGCACCCTCGCCCACGAAGCCTGGGAAACCCTCCAAACCATGTTCCGGCTCATCAAAGCCTCCATGTCGGGTGAGTACACGGGCGTGCCCGGCACCACGGTGGCGGCCGCAGTGGCCGTGCTCATCTACTTCCTGAGTCCCATCGACCTGATTCCGGACTTCATTCCGGTGCTGGGCTTGCTCGATGACGTGGCCCTGGTGGCGTGGTTCTCGACGACGCTGAAAGGGGAAATGGACAAGTTTCAGGAGTGGGAAAACAGCAGCGCCCGTGTGGTAGCGGCCTCTCCCGCAACGGCTGGCGCCTACGCTCCTACCGACAAAGAAACTCACGCTGCGGCCGAAGACGTGACTTCTACGGCAGCCGCTTCGGCCAGCAACCAGGACAAGCACGCTGCTGACGCGCTGGACGAACAGGCTGAATTGGCCAAAACCAGCCGCGGCCCCAGCACGGGCACCACGGCCCTGTCGGGCGGCGCGGTGCCCGCCAAAGAGTCGGCTAAGCAACACGGCACGACCGACCTACCGGGCGCGCCCGCCGTGGGTGGTCAGTCAGCGACTGACGCTGGCCTGGGCTCGCCCGATAGCAGCAGCTCGCGCCCCGTGCACGAAGCCGGCCCCGACGTGCAGCCCAATGGCCCGACCAACGGCCCCACCGTGCGGGCTTGGGAAGGCAGCCGCAACGCCACCGACGCTGGCAACCTCGACGCTGGCGGCAACGTCCGCTAATTAAAACTGCCTGAATGTAAAAAGGCCCCGAAACGCAAGTTTCGGGGCCTTTTTTATAGCCCAGCATTTCAGTAAAACCAGTCTATTTGCTTTGGTTAGGCGGCAGCGGCGTGGTCGCGGACGTAGCGAACAAAGTCGCCCACTGTGTACAGGGGCACCTCGTCGGGGATGACGATGCTGAAGTTGCGCTCGAGTTCGAGGATGATGTCAACGACGTCGACGGTGTCGAAGCGCAGGTCGCGGGCGAGGCTGGCGGTTTTGCGCACGCGGCTGGCCCGAATGGCCTTGCGCTTGCTGATGATGCGGAAAACCTGCTGCTCGATAGAGGGGCTGGAGGCCGGGATAGTGGTGGATACGTACATAACGTTTGCGGAAAAAAGGCCAAATGGGTTGCTTAGAAGACGGTTGCGCAAGGGTGCCCGCCGGCCTCCGAGCCCTAAAACCCGGCAGGCACCCAACAACGCACAAATGCTTAGACTAGTACAGCGGGCTCATGCGCCCGTACCTCTTGAGAGCCATCTGCTTCTTGATTGGTTGCAACCACATCGGGATTTTTTCCGGTAATTTTTGCTTTCAACGTTTCGCTCAGCAGATACATCACCGGCACTACTACCAGCGTGATGACGGTAGCAAAGCTGAGACCAAAAATGATGGTCCAGGCCAGCGGGCCCCAGAACACCACCGACTCGCCGCCGATGAAGAAGTGCGGGTTGCCCGACGCGAACAGCTCGTAGAAGTCGATGTTCAGGCCAATGGCCAGCGGAATCAGGCCCAGGATGGCGGCCGTGGCCGTCAGGATAACCGGGTTCAAACGCGTGCGGCCGGCCAGGATGATGGCCTCCCGGATGGGCATGCCCTGCGCCCGCAGCATATCGGTGAATTCCACCAGCAGAATGCCGTTCTTCACCACGATGCCGGCCAGGGCGATGATGCCCACGCCCGTCATCACGATGCTGATGTTCATGCCCGTGATGGCCAGGCCGAACAGCACGCCGGCGATGGAGAAGATTACTTCCGACAGGATGATGAGCGGCTTGCTAAACGAGTTGAACTGCGTAACGAGGATGATGAAAATCAGG
>DASVTG010000778.1:0-4595 GCA_036387695.1 Hymenobacter sp.
TGAAACCAAAGACCTGGCCCGCATGCACCCGGACGGCTCGTTTGAGGTGCTGGGCCGCATGGACAACTCGGATGTGCGCGGCTGCAACCAACTGGCGAGCTAAAAGAACGAGTACCGCGAAATTTCATTTCGCGGTACTCGTTCTTGCGTGCCTATTTGCCCGCAAACGCCTTGGCGTCGCCTTCTGAAATCGTGTCGTCGCTCATGATGACCAAACGCTCGACCACGTTGCGCAGCTCTCGGATATTGCCGCGCCAGTCCAGGCCTTTGAGGTATTCCAGGGCGGCGGCGTCGATTTTCTTGGGCTTGTTGCCGTAGTCGGCGGCGATGTCGTTCAGGAACTTTTGAATTAGCTCGGGGATGTCGTCGCGGCGGTCGTTGAGGGCCGGCACCTGAATGAGGATGACCGAGAGCCGGTGGTACAAGTCTTCGCGGAAGTTGCGCTCGGCAATTTCCTGCATCAGGTCTTTGTTGGTGGCGGCGAGGACGCGCACGTTCACCGAAATTTCTTTTTCGCCGCCCACGCGGGTGATTTTACTCTCTTGCAGGGCGCGCAGCACTTTGGCTTGGGCCGAAAGGCTCATGTCGCCGATTTCGTCCAGAAAGAGCGTGCCGCCGTCGGCTTGCTCAAACTTGCCGATGCGCTGCTTGACGGCTGATGTAAAGGAGCCTTTTTCGTGGCCAAACAACTCGCTTTCAATCAGCTCCGACGGGATGGCGGCGCAGTTTACTTCCACCATCGGGCCTTGCGCGCGCTGGCTCAACTCGTGCAGCTGGCGGGCCACCATTTCCTTGCCGGCGCCGTTGGGGCCGGTGATGAGCACGCGGGCGTCGGTGGGCGCCACCTTTTCAATGGCCTTGCGCACGGCGCCGAGGGCCACGGAGGAGCCCACCATTTCCGAGCCTTTGGCCACGGAAAGCTTCTTTTTCAGCGTTTTGGTTTCGCTCACCAGCTTGGTGCGGTCCAGGGCGTTGCGCACGGTCACGAGCAGGCGGTTGAGGTCCGGCGGCTTGGAAAGAAAGTCGTAGGCGCCTTTTTTGGTGGCTTCCACGGCCGTGTCGATGCTGCCGTGAGCCGACACCATGATGAAGGCGGCGTCGGCGCCCATGGCCTGGGCCCGGGTGAGGACTTCGAGGCCGTCCATCTTGGGCATTTTGATGTCGCAGAGCACCACGTCGTACTTCTGCGTGATGAGCATGTCGAGGCCGGCGGGGCCGTCTTCGGCTTGGTCGACGGTATAGTTTTCAAACTCCAAAATTTCCTTCAGCGTGTTGCGAATGGCTCTTTCGTCGTCAATAATGAGAATACGGGGCATGGGGGCGAATACAGAAATGGGGGCAATCAGCGCGGCGCGAAGGTAACGAAAAGCGACGCGCGGAGTTTAAGCAAGACGTTGAACGGGGTAGAGACGCAACATTTTGCGTCTCGTCGGTAGCTTCGCTGACATTCTGGTGCCGATGTTGTTTAAATTGGCGCAAATTGAAGCTGCGGCGCATCTCCGGCCGTTCAACAACCAGGCGCAAAACGTTGCGCCTCTACCCCGTTTCTCCTAATCTAAATTGCCTTCATGAAAAACAATTTCATCCGGCCCCTGCTGGTCGCGGCGACCCTCGCCGGCAGCTTCGGCCTGTACTCCCTCACCACCAAGCCCACCGTGGCGCCCGACGCCGACAACGCCGGCCTGAAACTGCCCGCCGGCTTTGGCGCGCTGGTGGTGGCCGAAACCGGGGGCCGCGCGCGGCACATCACCGTGACGCCCCAGGGCACCATTTTCGTGAAGCTGAGCCGGACCAAAGATGGCAAGGGCGTGCTCATGCTGCGCGACAACGGCAGCGGCAAGGCCACGGTGGTGAGCGGCTTCGGCAACTACGGCGGCACCGGGCTCTACAGCAACAAAGAGTACCTGTACGCCTCGTCCGACAAGGAAGTGTTTCGCTACAAGCTGAACGCGAAAGGGGAGGTGACGAACCCCACCCAGCCCGAAAAAATCATCACCGGCCTGATTGACCGGGGCCAGCACGAAACCAAGTCCATCACGCTCGACAAGGAGGGCAACATCTACGTCAACATTGGGGCTTACGCCAATGCCTGCCAGGAGAAGGACCGGCAGAAAGGCTCCCTGGGCCGGCCCAATTGCCCCATTCTGGACTCGGCGGGCGGCATCTGGCAATTCCGCGCCGACAAGCTGAACCAGACCTACGGCACCGGCACGCGCTACGCCACCGGCCTGCGCAACGTGGTGGGGCTGGACTGGAACACGCAAGCCAACCAGCTCTTCGTGATGCAGCACGGCCGCGACCAACTTGCCGACAACTTCCCCGAGCTTTACACCACCAAGCAGTCGGCCGAATTGCCCGCTGAGTGCATGTACGCCCTCAAAAAAGGCGATAACGCCGGCTGGCCATACATGTACTACGACCCGCAGCAGCGCAAAAAAGTGGTGTGTCCGGAATATGGCGGCGACGGCAAGAAGGAAGCCGACGCCAAATACCTCGACCCCGCCGCGGCCTACCCCGCCCACACGGCCCCCAACGCCCTGCTCTTCTACACCGGCACCATGTTTCCGGAGAAGTACCGCAACGGCGCGTTCATTGCCTTCCACGGCTCCTGGAACCGCGCGCCCGAGCCCCAGAAAGGGTATTACGTGGTGTTCCAGCCGTTTAAGGACGGCAAGCCGTCCGGCGACTGGGAAGTATTCGCCGATAATTTCGCGGGCACTCCCGACAAAGCCGCCGCGGGCCGCCCCGACCACAAGCCCTGCGGCCTGGCCCAGGGCCTCGACGGTTCGCTGTACGTGACCGACGACAAGGCTGGCACCGTGTACCGCATTATCTACGCCAAGAAATAACCTGTTTGATGAAGTTTCGAGTTCTGTTATTGTGCTTGCTGACAGGCAGTAACCTGTCGGCCTTGGCCCAGAAGAAACCGGCCCCAAAGGCCAAAGCGCCCGCTGCCGCTGCTGCTATTCCGGCGGCTACGCTGGCAGCAGGCAAGGCCCTGTACGCGCAAAACTGCCTCGTTTGCCACCAGGCCGACGGCGGCGGCGTGGAGCGCATGAACGCGCCGCTAACCAAAACTTCCTGGGTGCTCGGCGACAAAACGCGCCTGGTGAAGGTGCTGCTAAACGGCATGCAAGGTGTCGAAATTGACGACGAAGTCTATACCAACGTAATGCCCGCCTTCACGCAACTGTCTGACCAACAACTGGCCGACGTGCTCACCTACGTCCGCAACAGCTTCGGCAATAAAGCCAGCGCGGTGACTGCAACCGAGGTGAAAACCGTGCGTGCCGCGAACATGAAGTAGGCTTACGGCGCGGGTAGGGGCCTCACCCCCTAACCCCCTCTCCGGTGGAGAGGGGGCACCGGAATTGCGCTGTCGCCTGGCACCCCTCTCCATCGGAGAGGGGCGGGGGGTGAGGCCCCCGACCGTGCATCAAAAAAGGCCGCCTCATTACGAAGCGGCCTTTTTTGATGTGAGGTGACGGGTCTGTAAGCCGGGTTTTGTACGCGCCCGAAAGCGCGTCCCCACCATTTATCTAGGCCAGTCCTCGCGGAAAGGCTCCATCAACCTACCCGCTGGCGCCGGACGAGCCGCCCGGTGCCGATGCGGCCGAAGCCGCGCCGGCGTACCAGCTTATTTGGTCTTTCAACCCCTGAGGTTTACCCAGCCGGGACGGTCACCCGCCCGCTGGTGCGCTCTTACCGCACCTTTTCACCCTTACCTGGCGGTGAACTGGTGAGTGGTGAATTGGCGATTGCCGGAACGACAACTCACTGGTTCACCATTTCACCACTCACCGCCCGGCGGTAATTTTCTGTGGCACTGGCTGTCCTGGGTTGCGTTATGCGCGCCAGTCCTTCCCGTTAGGAAGCAGGGTGCTCTGCGTTGCCCGGACTTTCCTCGTCGCCCGAAAGCGCCGCGGTGGGGCGACCCATCACTGCGGGCAAAGGTAGGGGCTCAGCCCCAGCGGGGCGACATCTTGGTAATAAAACTTGGTGCTCTGCTTTTTCGAGCCCTAGCGGGACGATACTTGGCTGAACCATTCCATTAGCTTACATCTTCCGCCGGGGCGAACACATATTTTGGATTGTATTCAACACCAAAATTCTGCAACAGCAACTCGTATTCTTGCGCAAATGTGCGCTTGGCGTGGTGCTCTTGCTGGCGCTCAATGTACCGAATGACTTGCGGTAATTGCGAAGCGCCGTACGAAAAAGCTCCAAATCCTTCCTGCCACAAAAATTTGCTGGGCATCCACTGTTGCTCGTTGATGAACTTGGACGAATTGGCTTTCACCTCGCGCATCAAATCAGATAGTGCTTTATCAGGGCGCAGGCCGATGAGCAAGTGCAGATGGTCTGGCATTCCATTAATGGCAAGCAGTTTCTGACCCTGCTGGTTGACAATGCCGGTGATGTATTGGTAAAGGGTTTGGGCGTGAATAGATGGTATGAGCGAGCGACGACCCTGCACCGCAAACACGATTTGCAAATGAATTTGGGTGTAAGTATTAGCCATGTGAGAGGGCAATAATTCAAAGCCCCAGCGGGGCGACACTTGAGCGAACGAGTGTCGCCCCGCTGGGGCTTTA
>DASVTG010000779.1:0-9040 GCA_036387695.1 Hymenobacter sp.
CGTACGCCGGCAGGTTTTTCACGGTAATGGACTTCACCGTACCGCCTTTGCCGCGTTTGGCTTTGGAGGCGGACTTGCGCTGGGCCAGGGCCGCGGTAGGCAGCAACAAGACCAGCAAAGCCAGCAGCCCCAGTCGTGTTAGTTGTGGGCGGTGTAAATCGAGCTGATGCCGAATGTGAGTGGTTGCCATGCAGGTTCTTTAAAGCCGACTTTAGCAAGTATGGCCAGGAAGTCGGAGCCGTCGGGAAACGCCTGCACCGAAGCAGGCAGGTAAGTATAGGCCGAATTGTCTTTAGAAATCAACTTGCCAAAGACCGGTAGCACCCGACGAAAGTAAAAATTATAGGCTTGCTTGAGCGGAAACGCCGTGGGCTTGCTGAATTCGAGGATAACGAGCTTGCCCCCGGGACGCAACACGCGCCGCATTTCGGACAGCCCGGCCTCCAGATGCGCGAAGTTACGCACGCCGAAAGAGGCCGTGACCGCGTCAAACTCACCGTCCTGAAACGGCAAATTCTCGGAGTCCCCCAATTCCAGTTGAATGCGGTGGCCCAGTCCTTTGGCCGCCAGCTTGCGCCGGCCCACTTCGAGCATTCCTTCGGAAATGTCTACGCCCGTCACGTGGGCGTCGGTGGCGGCGGTGCGCAGGGTTTCAATGGCGAAATCGGCCGTGCCCGTGGCAATGTCCAGAATGCGCGCCGGGCGCAGCTCTTTCAATTCGTCCACCGCTTTGCGCCGCCAATAAATGTCGGTGCCCGCGCTGAGGAAGTGGTTGAGGAAATCGTACTTGCCCGCGATGGAGTTAAACATCTGGGCAACCTGCGATTTCTTATCGGCGGAATTGTCTTTGTAAGGTACTACGGCCATGAGCGGGCGCAAAGAACGGAAATGAAGCGGGAAAAATTGTCCTTCCCCAACGCCCAACTAGGCCGCTTTGTTAGGCCAGGCCCCAGAAAAGAAAAGTCAAGGCCCAAGCCGAGCCATAAAAAAAGCGGGCCGGACAATCTGCCCGGCCCGCTCCCTTCATCAATCACCAAAACGACTACTCGTTTTTGGTCTTGATTTTGGTTTTTTCGCCATTGGCGTCCTTGGCTTTGCCATCCAACTCACCGTTTTTGGTTTTGGTCTTGGTGTCGCCGGCGGTAGCGCTCTTGGTTTTCACTTTCACTTTGTCCGAGTCCTCGTCCACTTTGGTTTTCACCTTGGTGCCGTCGGCCATTTTCACTTTGCTTTTGCCGGGGGTCAGCGGAGCAGCCGTCGTAGTGGTCGTGCTCGTCGAAGTGTCCATGCCAGCGCCGGCGCCCGTGCCAGCACCGGTGGCATCAGCACCGGGAGTGCCGTTGGTCATGGGCATGGTACCACCCACCACTTTGAACTCGTCGCGGCGGTTGAGCTGCATGTTCTCGGGCGAATCGTTCGGTGCGGCCGGGCGACGCTCGCCGTAGCTAACCATCGTCATGCGGGTTTCGGCCACGCCCTGCTTCTTCAGGTAGTTCACTGCGGCCATGGCGCGGTTCTGGCCCAGCACCATGTTGTACTCGTCGGTGTTGCGCGAGTCGCAGTGGCCTTCCACCGAAATCGAAATACCGGGCTGAGCCATCAGGGTCTGGCTGATTTCGTTCAGCGTGGTGATGGACTCCGGACGCAGCTTGTACTTGTCGGTGTCGAAGTAGATGTTCTTGTTGGCGAACAGCGCGCTGGTTGTGTCGATGTAGTTCACGTAGAAATTCTTCACGATGGTCGTCGAGTCGTTCGTCGACACCGGCACCGGGAATTCCTGCGTTTCGATGTTCTTGCCATCCTTGCTCACCGCTACCTGGTAGGTACGGCCCGAAAGCACGGCCACCTGGTAAGAACCGTCGGTCTTGCTGATGTCGCGGAAGCTCAGGGCCGTTTTATCGGCCTGCGCGCCGCTGAACACCAACTCCACGCCGGGAATCACCGTCGTGCTGTCGCGCGACGAAAACACCTGGCCTTTGATGTTGGCGTTTTTAATGTAGTTGATGGTGTAGATGTCTTTCTCACCGTAGCCACCGATGCGGTAGCTGCTCAGGTAAGCGTACGAGCCATCGGGGCTCAAACGGTAGTAGGAGTCATCGTCCGGCGTGTTCACGGGGTAGCCCATGTTCTGCGCCTGGCCCCAACGGCGGCTTACGCTGTCGTAGTCCGACTTAAAAATGTCGTACCCGCCCATGGTGTTGTGGCCGCGGGAAGAGAAATACATCGTCTTGCCGTCTTTGCTGATGTACGGGCTGTCGTCGTCGTACTTCGTGTTGATGGCGCCGCCGAGCGACTTGGCCGGGCCGAAGTCGCCGTTTACGTCCGAACGGGTCGAAACGTACAAGTCCAGCGTGCCGTCCTCCGAGTAGCGGCCGGTAGCAAAGTACAGCGTCAGGCCGTTGGGCGTGATGTACGCGTCGCCCTCGTAAGACTTCGAGTTGATGTTGCCACCCAAGGGCTTGGGAGCAGTCCAGTCACCCGTTGGGCCTTTTTCGGACACAAAAATGTCGCCGTTGTTGTCGTTGCGATACATCAACAGCTTGGTGTCGTTGTCGAACAGCTGCGTCGATGCGTCGTGGCCTTTGCCGTTGAGGGCAGCGCTCAGCGAGCGGGGCTTATCCCAGTTCTCGTCGTCTACGCGCTTGGCTTCGAAGATGTCCTCGTAGTACTCGCCGTCGGCGGCAATGCTCTTGTTCTTTTTGTCGCTGGGCTTGCCGGCAGCCCCGGTCACGTTCTCACCGCGCGAAGTGAAGATGAGCATTTTGTCATCAGACGAAATCACGGGGCTGTGCTCCGAGAATTGCGTGTTGATGGTGGGGCCCAAGTTCTTCACAAAAATGTCCTTCGGCGAGTTGAACTGCACCTTGGCATTCTTGCTGTGCTGAATGAGCTGCGCCAGTTCTTCTTTGCGCTGGTCGTTCTTCTTCAGCGTGGCGTTGTAGGCCTGGAAGTGGGCCACGGCCTCGTCGAAGTTGTAGTTGAGGTGGTCGACCCGGCCGAGCCAGTACTCCACGTCTTTCGACACCTTCGGCTTCAGCTTTTGGGCTTTGTAGATGTAGTCGCTTGCCTTTTCCTTGTCGAAAGACATGTAGGAAATACCGGCGTTAAACAACGCTTTGGCGTTGTTCGGGTCTTTGGCCAGTACCTTCTCGTAATAAGGAAGGGCAGCACGATAATTTTCCTGCTCGAAGAACTTGTTGCCGGTTTTCAGGTCCTTACGCGTGCTTTGCGCCTGAGCCGGGCTGGCGATAGTCGCGGTGAGGGCAACGGCGCACGACGCTTGCAGTAACCTTCTGGATAAGTTGTCCATTGGAGGAGATTTTTGGAAAAAAGAAATTCTTGAAGGGTTGTTATTACAAAAGGCGCCGCGGGTAGATAAAAGCAGCGCAACAATTTCTTGGGCTTATACTGAAAAACTTCGTAAGGGTTAGGCGTTAATACCGCTTAACGCAGAAGGTAACCGCATTAACCCGGCCAGCCAGTGGCACTAATTGCCATGAAGTAATGGTTGATAACGGGCAAAGATAGGTTTTTTGCTTACAAATGCGGTTTTTAGGGACCTTTTGGCCTCTTGGCAGCCACCTAATGCGGGGTAAAATGGCCGGTTGGATTCACGGCATACCACGCAAATATAGAAGCGCTATTCAAATAGCAATCCATGCCTGTATTTCAAAGGCCGGGGCCACGCTTGGTTTCGGGCGTAATTTTGGGCTCGTTCTTTTTTACAATTTCCCTGCTTCCGATGATTATTCGCGATGCCCGTTTTCTGACCAGCAATTCCCGCGCCGAGCTGTGCCCAGCCCCTACCATGCCCGAATACGCATTCATTGGGCGCTCCAACGTGGGCAAGTCTTCTCTTATTAATATGCTAACGGGCCGCAACGGCCTCGCCAAAACTTCCTCATCTCCCGGCAAGACCCAACTAATTAATCATTTCATTATAAACGATGAGTGGTATTTGGTGGACTTACCGGGTTACGGCTACGCCAAGGTCAGCAAAACGTCGCGTGCGGAATGGGCCCGGATGATTAATTTCTATCTGCGCCACCGCCCCAATTTGTTGTGCGTATGCGTGCTCATCGACTCGCGCCACGCGCCCCAGCCCGCCGACCTCGAATTCATGGAAAAGCTGGGCGAAGAAGGCATCCCGTTCGTAATGATTTTCACGAAGACGGACAAGCAATCGACGGCGCAGACCAAGGCCTTGGTGACGGCCTACCTGCAGAAGATGAGCGAAATCTGGGACGAGCTGCCGCGCTACTTTCAAACCTCCGCTGAAACGGGCCTTGGCCGCGATGAAGTGCTGGCTTTCATCGAGGACATCAACAAACAGTGGGTGCCCGATGCGGCTGTGAAAGCGTAGTTTGGCCCCTAAATTGCCATTGGCGGCCCAGGTCCACATGAGCCGTTTCCCATTTCCTTTCCCCGCCCCATTTAAATACGCATGACGAAGATTCTCTCCTCGCAGCTGGTCCTGGGCCTGCTGCTGGCGGCCGGCGCGCCCGCGCTGGCCCAAACCACTCCCAACACCACGGCTCCAGCGGCCAGCCAAGCGGCCAAAGGCACTGGCATTGGCTCAGTGGGCAAGGTCATCCCGGTGGCTGAATACTACGAAGGCGGCCAAGAAGCCATGTACGCTTTCATCGCCAGCGAGCTAAAATACCCGGCCCTGGCCAAGCGCAACCGCATTCAGGGCCAGTGCATCGTGAGCTTCATGCTCAACGCCGACGGCACCATTCAGGACCTTCGGCTGGTGAAGCAGTTGGGCGGTGGCACCGGCGAAGAAGCCCTGCGCGTGGTGCGCCTGTTGAAGTTCAAGAAGCCCGAGCTGCCCATCCGCGCGAGCTTGCCCATTGTGTTCAAACTGGGCGTGACGGGTTCCAACGCCACGGAGTAAGCCAAGGAGCAATGAACAGTGAGCAATGAATAATGTCGTTTCTTTGCGCTGCATTGCGGCGTTTACGGCCCATTGCTCATTGCCACTGTTCATTGCTAATTGAAAAGAGAATGCCCTACGAATTGCAAGAGTTGGCCGCCATCAGCGGCATGCCCGGCCTGTACCGCTTAGTGCGCGCCGCGCGCCACGGCGTGCTGGTGGAAAGCCTCGACGAAAAAGCAACCCGCACGTTGGCTCCGGCCCGTAACAAGGTTTCGCTGCTGTCGGAAATCTCCATTTACACGCAGGACCCCGAGGAGACCGTGCCCCTGACCGAGGTGTTTGAGCGCATCTATCAGAAACACGGGGCGGCGTCGCCGGTTACCGCCAAATCGAGCGAAGGCGAATTGACCGAATTCCTGGCCGGCGTGATTCCCGACTACGACCGCGACCGGGTGTACCTGTCCGACATCAAGAAGCTGGCCAGTTGGTACGGCATTGTCAGCAAGCACCGTCCTTACCAGGAGGCTGCCCCGGCCGCTGAGGAAACAACCGGTGCTGACGCCGCTGCAAGCGCTGAGTCGCCTTCCCAAGCCCAGAGCAAATCGGGCAAATCGGACGAAGAACCCACCGCCGACGAGCCGCTAAGCACGGGAGGCGTCATTGCTTCGGCTGATGAAGCACCCGAAGCCGAAGGCAACCCAGAAGCCGCAGCCCCGGCCAAGAAAAGCCGGAAGAAAGCAGAATAATCAACCTATAAACCGCATAAAAAAGCCGCTCCTGCATCAGGAGCGGCTTTTTTGTGCGGTTGGCTATTTGGTGGCGGCTGCTTTAGGACTGGTTTCCTTGGAAGCTTCTTCCTTCGCCAAGAAGGCTTCGGCCTGGCTAACCAACTCTTTGCTGCCAATGAAAAAGGGGCAACGCTCGTGCGGCGTCTTGGGCTCTATCTCCATGGTCCGCTGATAGCCGTTGGAGCTTTTGCCGCCGGCTTGCTCCACTATGAAGGCCAACGGGTTGCACTCGTACATGAGGCGCAGCTTGCCCTGAGGGCTTTTGGCCGTGGCGGGGTAAATGTAAATGCCGCCCTTCAGCAAGTTGCGGTGAAAGTCGGCCACCAGCGAACCAATGTACCGGGCCGAGAAATTGCTCTCTTTGCACTGCTTCACGAAGGCGGACACCCCGGGCGAGAACGAGTCGGAACTGCCTTCGTTGACGGAATAGATGCTGCCGGTTTTGGGCGTTTGAATGTCGGGGTGCGAAAGGAAGAATTCGCCCAGGGAGTGCTCGTAGGTGAAGCCGTTGACGCCGTTGCCGGTCGTGTACACCATCATGGTGCTGGAGCCGTAAATCACGTAGCCGGCGGCCACCTGGTGGGTGCCGGGCTGCTGGCAGTCGGCGGCGGTGCCCTCGCGGCCGGTGGGCGACACGCGGCGGTAAATGCTGAAAATGGTGCCGATGCTCACGTTCACGTCGATGTTCGAGGAGCCGTCGAGCGGGTCGATGGCCACCACGTACTTGCCCTGGTTGTTGCCGGTCTGAATCATCTCGTCGTCCTCTTCGGAAATGATGGTGCAGACTTCGCCGCCGTTGCGCAAGGCCCGGATGAAGCGAATGTTGGCAATGACGTCGAGCTTTTGCTGGTCTTCGCCCTGGATGTTCTGGCTGCCGTAAGCGCCGGCAATGTCGATGAGGCCCGAGCGGTTGATTTCGCGGTTCACAATTTTGGCGGCCAGCGCAATGTCGCGCAGCAGCTGCGACAATTCGCCCGTGGCGTAGGGAAAATCCTCCTGCTTGCGCATGATGAAACGGTCGAGGGTGGTGCCGACGGGCAGGGCCAGTTTGTTGTGGTCCATAATAATAAGGCTAGCAAAAGGTGGCGGGAACGGGTGACAAAGCTACTCGCGCGGAAGCGAAGTTTTTTGCGTAAAACCGGCATTTTTAACCGCTACAATACTTTCGGAGCGGCATAAGGTGGGCTTGCGCGGGCGAAAACGAACTTGGTCAGGAGCATTCGGCAAAGCCTGCTGCTCCGCCTACCTTTGCCTGCCATGGAGAAAGTTCAGGTGTACAAATTCGGTGGGGCCTCGGTGAAGGACGCGGCGGCCATTCTCAACCTCTGCCGCATCGTGCGGGACTTTGGGCCGCAGGGGCCGCTGGTGATTGTGGTGTCGGCGATGGGCAAGACGACCAATGCACTGGAGGAGATTTATGACTTGGCGTACAAGCAGCAGAGCTACGAAGCACCTCTTCAGAAGTTGGAGCAATTCCATCAGCAAGCTGCTTCAGAGTTGGACCTAACTTCAGAGTCGCCGATAGGCTGGTATTTCAATAAGCTTTTGCTGCAACTGCGGCAACGGTTGGCAAAAATTAAGGCCACCGATGATTACGACGAGTATTATGACCAAATAGTCAGCTTTGGCGAAATGCTCGCGTCGCAGTTGGTGGCTCATGCGCTCGGTGCTCAGAGCTTCAACAGCCAGCAGTTGATTAGTACGGACAATTCCTGGCGCGAAGCCCGCGTGAACTGGCACCACACCGCAGTGGCGGTTCAGAATGCTTTCAAGCATTTGTTACTTGAAGGGCCAATTGTTACACAAGGCTTTTTGGGTGGCACCAGCTATGGCGTGCCTACTACTCAAGACCCATCGAAAACTATTTACCGCGAACGCACCACCACCCTGGGCCGCGAAGGCTCCGACTACACGGCCGCCATCCTCGCCTACTGCCTGCGGGCCGAGAGCGTAACCATCTGGAAGGACGTGGCCGGCTTGCTCAATGCGGACCCCAAAATATTCCCGGACACGGTGCGCTACCCCGAAATCAGCTACCGCGAGACCATTGAAATGGCGTATTACGGGGCTTCCGTCATTCACCCGAAGACGCTGAAACCGCTGGCGGAGCGCAACATTCCGTTGCGCGTGAAGTCCTTTCTGGACCCTGAGGCACCGGGCACGCTCATTCACGACTGCCAGCACCCGGCCCTGGCCCCGGCCTACATCCGCAAAACCGACCAGTGCCTCCTCTCCTTTTCCAGCAAGGATTTCGCGTTTATCTCCGAGCAGAACCTGGAGGTAATTTTTGGTGCGTTAGCCCACGCCAAGCTCAAAATCAACGTCATGCAGAATTCGGCCATCAGCTTTTCGGTGTGCACCGACTTTTCGGAGCGCCGCGTGAACCAGTTGCTTGATACGTTGCGCGCGCAGTTCACCCTGCACTACAACACCGGCCTGACGCTCTTTACCATCAAGAACTACGATGCAGCCAGCGTGGCCGCGCTCACGGCCGGCAAACGCCTGCTGCTGGAGCAGCGCACCCGCAATACGTTCCAGTTTGTGTGCACCACGTAGTGCGCCCGGCAGGGACTGAGTGGTCCGCGTGCCTGGCCCTTTCATCTTACTTTACTTTCACTCGCGGACTAAAAGTCCGCGCTACAGCCCTAGGCATGGAATTTATACTCGTCACCCCCCAGGCGCGGCCGGCCGTGGCCCTCATCCAACTCAACCGGCCCAAAGAGCTAAACGCCCTGACCCTGCAGCTCATGCTGGAAATCCGCGACGCGCTCAAAGCTTTGGATGAAGACGACGCCGTGCGGGTGGTGGTAATTACGGGCAACGAACGGGCGTTTGCGGCCGGAGCCGACATCAAGCAAATGGCGGGCAAAACGGCCATCGACATGCTCATCACCGACCAGTTCAGCACCTGGGACCAGATTCGCAAGTTCCGCAAGCCGCTCATTGGAGCGGTGTCGGGCTTTTGCCTGGGCGGCGGCTGCGAGCTGGCCATGACCTGCGACCTCATTGTAGCTTCCGAAACTGCCCAGTTCGGACAGCCCGAAATACGCCTGGGCACCATGCCTGGCGCGGGCGGCACCCAGCGCCTCGCCCGCGCCGTGGGCAAGGCCAAAGCCATGGAAATGGTGCTCACCGGCGAGTTCATCACGGCCGCCGAAGCCCAGCGCTACGGCCTCGTGAGCCGGGTGGCGCCGGTGGGGCAGTACCTGGAAGAAGCCTTCCGCGTGGCCGCTAAAATCGCAGCTATGTCGCCGGTAGCTGCCCGTCTGGCCAAAGAATCGGTGAACCGGGCTTTCGAAACGCACCTGGACGAAGGCCTGCACTTCGAGCGCAAGAACTTTTACCTCACGTTCGCCTCGGAGGACCAGAAAGA
>DASVTG010000780.1:0-4688 GCA_036387695.1 Hymenobacter sp.
CCACGGCCAGCGCGGCGGCAGTGGCTGGCTCCACAATTTCGTTAAATATAACGGCTCCGGACCGGTTACAGGCACTTCTGGTACAGATTGTACAGAATCCGGAGGTCGGGGTCGCTCAGCGGCGCACCCACGTTTTGCTGAATGAAATGCAGCTTGAATGCCCGGATGGCCGCCGGCATGTCCTTGGTGTCGTAGCCAATGATGCGCAAGGCCTCCCGCGGATTGAAAACGGTCACTGGGCCGTTGAGGCGGGCCAGTTGGGCATCCATCTTGGCCGTGTCGGTGGTCATTTCGGTGGGCGGAGTGGCCTCGGTGATGGGTAGGGGCGGGGTGAGCAGCCGGTCGGCCAAGGCCGCCATACTGTCGGCCACGAAGGGGCTGGGCAGCGGCCCGGCGTCGTACCAGATGCCGAAGCCATTAGTGGCCAGGCGCTGCCAGGGAAACAACGCGCTGGGGTCGTTTTTGCGGCTCGGGGCAATGTCGGCGTGGCCGATAAAGTTGGCCGTGGGGATGCCATACGCCTTTTTCAGGTTGGCCAGTACCTGCAGCAAGCTGGCAATCTGGGGCTCGGCAAACGGCTCAACACCATTATTGTCCAGCTCGATGCCGATGGAGGAAGAATTGATGTCGGTGGTGTTGCCCCACTTCGCCAGCCCGCCGTGCCAGGCGCGGAGGTAGTCGTTCAGCATGTGGTACACCCGGCCGTCGCGCCCGATGACGTAATGCGCGCTCACCTGCGTGCGCGGCACCGTGAAGGTCTTCAGCGTTTGGGCCGTGGAGTCCTGCGCCGTGTGGTGGATGATGACGTAGTTGGGCTTGCGCAGGTTGAAGTTGGTGGTGCCCACCCAGTACTTGCCCAGCACGAGGCTGTCGGCGCCGGGCGTAGCCGGGGGGATGGCCCGCAGCGCTTTGGCGTAGGCCTTCACCTGCGACTTATAAGAGCGGTTGGTGGTAGCGTAGGGGTTCTTCTGCACAGCGCAGGCGGCGCAGGCAACTACGGCGAGCAATTGCACCGAACTGACAGTGAAACGGGTTCTCATCGGGGTGAAATTACGGCGCTGGAAGTCAAAAAGCCGTCGAAAAAGCCCCCGCAACGAAAGTCACGGGGGCTTTTTAATTAATGATTGCAGCCCACAAAGGCCTGCACGGCGAGGTGTTTACTTGGCGTAGGCCACGGCCCGCATCTCCCGTATTACAGTGATTTTAATCTGGCCGGGGTACTGCATTTCCTTCTCGATTTTCTGCGAGATTTCGAAGCTCAGCTCGGCGGCGCGTTCGTCTGTCACATTCTCGGCGTCCACCATCACGCGCAACTCGCGGCCAGCCTGAATGGCAAAGCACTGGTTCACGCCTTTGAAACCGTTTGCGGTTTCCTCCAGCTGCTTCAACCGTTTGATGTAGCTTTCCATCATCTCGCGCCGGGCGCCGGGGCGCGAGCCGGAGATGGCGTCGCAGGCCTGCACGAGCGGCGAAATCATGGCCGTCATTTCAATCTCGTCGTGGTGGGCACCGATGGCGTTTACCACGTCGGGGTGCTCTTTCCATTTCTTGGCCATCTCCATGCCCAGAATGGCGTGGGGCAGCTCGGGCTCCTCAGTGCTCACCTTGCCGATGTCGTGGAGCAAGCCAGCACGCTTGGCTTTCTTCACGTCGAGGCCCATCTCGGCGGCCATGGTGGCGCAGAGGTTGGCTACTTCGCGGCTGTGTTGCAGCAGGTTCTGGCCGTAGGATGAGCGGAAACGCATGCGGCCCACCATCTTAATCAACTCGGGGTGCAGGCCGTGGATGCCGAGGTCGATGATGGTTTTCTCGCCGATTTCGACAATTTCTTCCTCGATGTTCTTGCGGGTTTTGGCTACGATTTCTTCCACGCGGGCGGGGTGAATGCGGCCGTCCTTCACCAGCAAGTGCAGCGAGAGGCGGGCAATTTCGCGGCGCACCGGGTCGAAGCCCGAAATGATGATGGCCTCCGGGGTGTCGTCCACAATGATTTCCACGCCCGTGGCGGCTTCCAGCGCCCGGATGTTACGGCCTTCGCGGCCGATGATTTTGCCCTTCACGTCGTCGCTTTCGATGTTGAAAATCGACACGCAGTTTTCAATGGCGTGCTCCGAAGCGGTGCGCTGAATGGTTTCCAGCACAATCTTCTTCGCATCCTTGGTGGCGGTGAGTTTGGCTTGAGCCACGGTATCCTTCACGTAGGAGCTGGCCTGAATCTGGGCCTCGTTTTTCAAGGACTCCACCAATTGCTCGCGGGCCTCGGCAGCCGTTAGGTTGGCTATGGTTTCGAGCTGGCGCTGCACGCTGTGTAGCTGCTCGTCGGCCTCTTTCTGCTTGGCTTCCAGCTCGGCCATGGCCTCTTCGTGGTCAATGCGGCGCTTCTCAGCCTGGCTTTCCAGCTTGTCGCGCAGCTGCTGGGTATCGGTCTGAATCTTCTCGCGGGTGCGCTCCAGGTCGGCTTCTTTGCGCTGCAGCTGTTCGAGCTGACGCTGCGTGGTTTCGGTGAGTAGCTTGATGCTCTGCTCTTGCTCTACCACGCCCTGGCGGCGCTCGGTCAACTCCTGCTCGAGGGCTTGCTTGAGGCGGCGGCTCTCGGTGTCAAACTCGTTGCGGAGGGTCTTGAACTTGTTCTTGCTCTGCTCCAGGCGCTCGTCGGCCTGCTTTATTTTCTCGTCGCGAAGGCGGGTGCCCTTCTCCTCGGCGTCTAGCAGAATTTGTTTGGCGCGGGCCGTGGCCTGGCCTTCGTGGTCCAGCCGGGCTTTGCCGGCCAACTGTTTGCCAATCACGAAGCCCGCCACAAGGGCGACCACCGCGGTCAGCAGACAGTACATTATTAAGGGTGACATATAATTATGGTTTTGGGGTGGGTGAAAACCATAACTAGGTAGAACAGATGTGCCCGGGCCAAGCGGTAGCGGCCGATTGCCGCGCCGCCCAGCCGGGCCAACGAGTGTGTGGGTGCTCGGCGGGGGTATTACCCCGCCAGCACCACGCCGGATAGTAGCTCGTCGAAACGAGCCAGCCGTTCGGTTAGCGCCGCGTCGGTGCCATCCTTTTCCTTGCTCACTTTCAATTGGTCGGCCATGGTGGCCAACGCAACCATGGCCAGCAAATCTTGCTTGTCCTGAATGCCGTAGCCTTCCCGAAACTCGCGGAGCTTGTCGCCCAGCAACCGCCCGGCCAAGCGCAGCCGCTCCTCATCCTGCACGTCCACGCGCATGGGATAGTCCCGGTCAGCAATACGAATTTTGATGGCTAGTTCGCTCATAAGGCGGAAGTTACGGCGGTGGAGGGGAGGGTCAATCGGTTAGTCTCTCAAATAGGCAAGACACTTGTCCAGTTCGCGGATGTATTCGTTGAGGCGCAGTTTTAATTCGTTGGCGTGGGTGGGTTCCCCAGCTATGGTGTGTACAAGTTTAACAATATTTTCCTGGTTTTGTCGCTCCTTGAGCTGCCGGTCGCGCTCGCGCACGTCGGCGCGCAACTGCTGCACGGTGGTGTTGGCGTCGGCCAGCTCCTCGCGCAATTGCTGATAGGCAGCCACTAAGGTGGTTATCTGCCGCTCCAGGCGGTCGAGTTGCGCAAGTTGTTGGGAGGAGGCCACGGTCGAGATTAATTTTTGCGTGAAGATAAAGCGGACCTCCGAAAGCTACGCTTTACCCGGCACATGCTTGCAACTTACTACTCAGGCGGGTTTGCGTGTCCGTCAGGGGCACAGTCCACAAAGCAGAACGTCATGCTGAAGGGAGTCGAAGCATCTCGCTCGGGTCACTAAACCTGTCGATTGGTTTACTACCACACGCGAGATGCTTCGGCTCCGCTCAGCATGACGTTCAATCACGCAGCGCGAAAAAGGCTACGACTTGCCTTTCTTGTTTTTCATCTTGGTTTTGGAACCGTCGTCGCCTTTGGTTTTGATTTTCTCATCGGCGGCTGGCATGGAGGTGGCAGCAGGGGCGGCGTCGGGCATTTTCGACATAGAGGCAGCGGCCGCTACGGGCTTGCCTTCCAGGTCCAGCTCTACCACTTCGTAGCCCAGGGCCTGCACCGCGGGCAGCTGCTTACGGTCGCCCACTACCACGATATACATGTTATCGGCGGGCAAGTACTTCTTGGCCGAAGCCTGTACGTCCTCTTTGGTCAGCTTTTTCAGAATGGAGCTTTGCTCGTCCACGAAGGTGGTGGGCAGGTTGTACTCCACAATGCGGCTGAGGAAGGCGGCTTTCTGGCCACCGGTCTCGTACTTGAGGGCGTCGCTCTGGCCCACCGAGTTCTGCACGAAGGTCAGCTCCTCGTCGGAAATGCCGTTGGGGTAGTTCTTGATTTCGCTCATGAACTCCTTCACCGACGCGGCCGTGGCGTCGGCGCGCACGCCGGCCTGGGCCGTGAATGGGCCCACGTAGCTCGTGCCGCTGTAGCCGCTGCGGGCGCCGTAGGTGTAGCCCTTGTTCTCGCGCAGGTTCAGGTTGATGCGCGAGTTGAAAGCACCGCCGAGCAGGTAGTTGGCCAAGTAGGCACGGTAGTAGTCGCCGGTGGCGTCATACGGCAGCGCCAGGTAGCCCACCCGGATTTCGGACTGCGCCGCGCCTTCTTTGTTCACGAAGTAGATGCGGGTTTTTTCGGGCTGTACGGCTGACGTGGCGGCGGGTAGGGCCACGTTTTTCTTAGGCCAGGCTTTCAGGAAAGCG
>DASVTG010000781.1:0-5535 GCA_036387695.1 Hymenobacter sp.
GACCACCACCACGTCGGCCCCAGCAGCCAAGGCGGCGTACAGTTTCTCGCCCGAGTTCAGGCCGCCGCCCACGATGATGGGCGTGGCCACGGCTTCCCGCACGGCCGCAATCATGGCGCTCGAGACCGGGTTTTTAGCGCCGCTGCCGCCATCCAAATACATGATTTTTAGGCCCAGCTGCTCGCCCGCCAGGGCGGTGCAGGCGGCAATGCCCGGTTTGTCGTGTGGCAGGGGCGCGGTGCCGCTCATGTAGGAAGCGGTGGTGGGCCGGCCCGAATCGACGAGCATGTAGCCGGTGGGCAGCAGCTGCAAGCCGCTGGCGCGGAGGCGCGGCGCCGCTACCACGTGCTGGCCAATCAGAAAATCGGGGTTACGGCCCGAAATCAGCGAGAGCAGGAGCAGGCCGTCGGCGGGCCCGTCGAGGTGCAGGCTGTGGCTGGGGAAAAGCAGCACGGGCACTTGCGAGTGCTCCTTGATTAACGCAATGAGGGCAGCCTGATGCGAACTAAGCACCAAGCTGCCCCCCACAAAAAAGTAATCGACCGGATGCGCCTGGCTCAGGCGCAACAAGTGCAATACGCTGGTTTCGTTTAAGTTGTCAGGGTCGAGCAGTACGGCTAACGCCTTGCGGCCACGTTGCTGACGGGTGCACAGCTCGTCATACAGACTGGGAGTGGGTGGACGCATCCGGGGAATCAAGGGAGACAGACGAGGCGACGGGTGAAGCGACGGGCGAGAACCCCGATTCGGCGGGTGCGTAGCCGGGGGAAGTCGCAAGGTCGGAATTTTTGGTCGCCGGGAAAAACTCGCTCACTTTTTTTGTCACCAAGGCCAAACCCACGGCCGCGGCCTGCCCCACCAATACTTTGCCGGTGTCGGACCGCAAAAAGGCCTTCAGCATCGAGCCCAGCATGTTCGAGCGCTGGCTGTGCTTCTTCGCCTGGCCGTTCTCCTCGTCGAACGCGTGCGAGGCGGGCAAGCGGCGGCTGTCGTCGTAGGGCAGGTCCTGGAATGGGTCGTCCTCAAAGTCCTCCGTGTCGAAGGGCGAAGGCTCATGCGGCTCTGCGTTGGCGTGCGAAGCGCTCGAGCCCTCCGGCGGCGAGGCGGACGTGGGGCCGAAGCCGAGGTCGTCCGCTTCGTATTCCTGTTCCTGGCCGTAGCCTTGGTACTGGCCGTCGTCCGGGTCCTGGTCGAGCTGCGACTGAAACACCTGGGCCGAAGCAGCAGCCGACTTATAATTCGTCTTGCTCTTGTAGCGCTTGCCGTTGCCGGCGGTAAAGTACTCGGCGCCGAAGCCGTTGTCCAGGTCTTGGTCCTGGTCCACGTCGTCGCGCTCCGGGTCTTCGTTGGGGTCAAAGTCGGGGTCGTAGCTCGCGTACTGGTCGTCGCTGCGCTTGCCGTAGCGTTTTTTGCGCTTTTTGCCGCCGAATGCTTTGGTGATGAGCCAAATGCCGCCGGCCAGGCCCGCGCCCACCAAAGCCACTTTGCCCGCTTTCGTGGACTTTTCTTTGATTTGTTCCACGTCGCCGCGCAGGGCGCGTTCGTATTCCAACTTCTTGCGTTCGAGAAATTCTTTTTCTTCCTCAAACAGAGGGTTTTGCAAGTCACTCATGGCGGCTAAGCTTGGCGTTTGTCAGATTTATAGATGGTGTCTTTCAGCAACTTGTTGGCGAGGCCCTGGAAGGCGGCTTTGTCGACGCCGACCAGCACCAGCACCAGCAGCACCAGGTAGAAGCCGGCCACGATGCCAAAGCCCCAGAAGTCGCTGTCCAGCGCGTCGTTGAGGGCCAGGCCCGCGAAGACGCTCAGGAATACCACAAACATGAGCCCCAGGATGGCCATGGTGGCCCCGTGCAGGGTGCCCACCAAGATGGTGGAGGTTTTTTGCTGGACTTCCAGCCGCACCAAGTCGATGCGCGTGTCGAGATAGCCGGTCAGATTGCCAATCAGGCTGTCGTTGCGGGGCGTTTTGGAGGTGTCGTCGTCGAGGGCCATACGGCGATAAAATGGGGTGGCACAAAAAGAATAGAAAGGGCTTGGCGCCCGCCGGCTTCTCGAAATAAGGGGCGGACTGCGCCGGTTCTACGGAAAATTCCGGCGCGTGGCTGACTTTTGTGTCGTCCTTTGTGTTTGCTGTCCAGCTGTGAGTCAGAATCATTATCAAGTTCTTGGAGTTGCTCCCAATGCCCCGGCCGCCGACATCAAGCGGGCGTATCGGCAATTGGTGGTGCGCTACCACCCGGACAAGCACGGCGGTGACGTCCGCTACGAGGACCAGTTCAAGGCCGTTGCCAGCGCCTACCGGGTGCTGAGCGACCCCGGCCGCCGCGCCACCTACGACTTCCAGCTGGCCCAGGCGGCGCGGCGCGCCGAGGAGCTGCAGCGCCAGCAAGCCCACCGCCCCGCTACGCAGCACGTGTACGGCGTGCCCATGCCCCCGCCCGCCCCGCTGCGCACCCGCCGGCCAGCCGGCAGCCGCGAGCGCCACTACCAGCGCATTCCGCGCCAGAAAGCGCGCTTCACCCGGCGCGACTGGCTGCTTACGTTCCTGCTGCTGGGCGGCATTCTGCTGTTTTCGCTCGCCGTGAAGGTGACCATGGACCGCGTGACGGCCACCAGCAACTACGAGGACGGCCTGCGCGCCTACGCCCGCGGCCAGCTGGCGTCGGCCTACAGCTTCATGGAGGAAACCCTGCACTTCCGGCCCGACTACGCGCCCGCCCTGCGCCGCCGCGGCGAGCTGGAGGTGCTGCTCAACCACGACGCCAACGCCGCCCGCGCCGATTTTCAGGCCGCCCTGCTCCAGCCCCAGTCCCGCCGCGTGACCGCCGACCTGCTGTACCGCCTGGGCCGCTGCGAAACCGCCCTCGGCAATGCCGCCGCCGCCGAGCTCAACTACACCCGCGCCCTCAAGCTCGACAGCACCTTGAGCGGCGCCTATCTGGCGCGCGGCCAGGCCCGCCTGCTCGACCTCAACCAGCCGGAGCTGGCGCTGGCCGACCTTACCCAAGGCATCAGCCAACGCCAGCGCACCGGGGCGGGCACGCCGTGGCACTACTTACAGGTACGCGGCGTGACCCTCACGACCCTGGGCCGCTACGCCGATGCGCGGGCCGATTATTTCCAGGTGCTGCAAGCCCGCCCGCGCGACGGCCGCACGCACTTCCTGCTGGGCCGGCTGGCCGCCCGCACCGGTCAGCCCGACGCCGCTTGTGAGTTTTACCGGCGGGCCCTGAACCTGGGCTACGAGTATGCCCGGACTGAGGAGGCGAAGTGCAAGTAGGGGGGTTTAGGGTAGGATGGTGTGAGGGTAGGAAGGCATAGGGTGTGAGGCAGAACGTCATGTCGAGCGCACCCGAGACATCTCGCTCGCTTCGTTCAACAATTGAGTCACTACCACACGCGAGATGTCTCGGCTGCGCTCGACATGACGTTCTGTTCCCTTCTGCCTTCCTCCCTTCTTCCCCAAACGCAAACAACCGCCGCTGGCACGGGGCCGGCGGCGGTTGTTTGCGTTTGTTGCTAGCTCAGGAAGACTAGTTAGGCAGCAACACGGTGTTGACCACGTGGATGACGCCGTTGCTTTGCAGCACGTCGGCGATGGTCACGGTCGACACGCCGCCTTTCTCGTCTTTCAACTGAATGGTTTTGCCTTTGGCCATGGCCGTCAGGGTGCCACCGCTTACGGTTTTGAGGGTCGCGGTGCCTTTGCCGGCTTTGATGGCCTTCATCAGGTCAGCAGAAGTCATGCGGCCAGCTACCACGTGGTAGGTCAGGATTTTGGTGAGCGTCTCTTTGCTCTCGGGCTTCACCAGAGTCTCCACCGTGCCGGCGGGCAGCTTATTGAAGGCTTCGTTGGTGGGCGCAAATACGGTGAAGGGGCCGGGGCCTTGGAGGGTTTCTACCAGGCCAGCAGCTTTCACGGCGGCCACCAGGGTGGTGTGGTCTTTGGAGTTAACGGCATTTTCCACGATGTTTTTCGTGGGGTACATGGGCGCGCCGCCCACCATCACGGTCTTTGCTTTTTGGGCCGAAACAGTGGTAACGGTACCGGCGCTGAACAAAGCAACAATGGCGAGGGAAAACAAGGTCTTTTTCATCTGAATCAAGAAATGATTATTTATTGTGAATTCTGAGTCCACCTACGCTTGTGCTTACGCCAGCGGATTGCAGGGGTGTAATTTTTTCTGGAAAGAGCAACAGTATCATGGGCTTAAACGGTGCGTAAGACGGTCATGCAGAGCACCGCGCCGCAGCCCGCCCGCTTCGTTATAGCCGCCCTGACTATGGCCCCGCGCAAGCGGCGGCGCGGCGCTCTGCCCGACGGCTCTTTTCCCGCCAAACATTATTCGGTTCTCCCACTTCCCTATTCATGCGAATCCTTACCCTGCTGGCTTTCCTGCTTTTCTCGCTGCCCACGCTTGCCCAGAACTTCAGCACCGTGGCCGGCACCGTGCGCGACCGCGCCACCCAGGAAGTGCTGCCGGGCGTGAGCATCGCGCTGGAAGGCACGGAGTTCGGCACCGCCACCGACGCCCAGGGCCGCTACCGCCTCACGGGCGTGCCGGCCGGGGCCTACAACCTGCGCGCCACCTTCGTGGGCTACGACCCGCTCCTGCGCTCCAACATTGCCCTAAGCAGCGGCAACGTGAACACCCTGAACCTGGAGCTGAACGCCGTGCCCCAGGCCCTGGGCGAAGTGACCGTGACGGCCAGCCGCGCCATTCGGGTGGCCACGCCCGAAACGCCGCTGAGCGTGCAGCGCCTCACCACCGAGGAAATAAAGAGCAACCCAGGCGGCAACTTCGACATCTCGCGGGTGGTGCAGAGCCTGCCCGGCGTGGGCGGCGGGGGCAGCGGCGGCACGGCCGGCTTCCGCAACGACATCATCATCCGGGGCGGCGCACCCAACGAAAACGTGTACTACCTCGACGGCATTGAGGTGCCGGTTATCAACCACTTTTCCACCCAGGGCAGTGCGGGCGGGCCGGCCGGCATCCTCAACGTCAGCTTTATTGAGGACGTGACGCTGAGCAGCTCCGCGTTTCAGGCCCGCTACGACAATGCCTTGAGCGCGGTGCTGCAGTTCCGGCAGCGCGACGGCAACTCCGAGCGCATCCAGGGCAACCTGCGGACGTCGGGCACCGAGGTGGCGGCCACGCTGGAAGGGCCGCTCACCAAGAACACCACCTTTCTGGCGTCGGCCCGGCGCAGCTACTTGCAGGTGCTGTTCAAGCTGCTTGACTTGCCCATCCGGCCCGATTTCTACGACTTCCAGTTCAAGACCACCACCAAGATTTCGCCCAAAACCACGCTGACCACCCTGGGCCTGGGCGCCATCGACCACTTCGAGATTGTGGCGCCCAAAAACAGCTCGCCGGAGAAGGAATTCATCCTGCGCGCCAACCCCACCAACGACCAGTGGAACTACACCGTGGGCCTGAACCTGCGCCACCTGATGGAAAATGGCTTCGTGAACGTGGCCCTGAGCCGCACCCAGCTCTACAACTCCGCCGACCAGTTTGAATACGGCTT
>DASVTG010000782.1:0-5279 GCA_036387695.1 Hymenobacter sp.
CGTACTGACTTTATTTTATCAAAACTACTCATGCAAATTGCACGTCGGCACTACCCCTTCGTAATGGCCGCTGCCGTGGGCTTGGCCTATGCCTTTGTCACCCGCTACTTTTTCCTTGCAGGCACTTTTCGCACCATCTTCGATACCGGGCTGCTAAGTTGGGGCTTCCTACTGGTGATGCCTTTGGCCATGGGAGCCATCACCGCTCATTTCATTCCGTCTACGGCCTCCAAGCTGTGGCGAATGCTTTGGGCCCCCTACTTGGTGGTGTTCACTTTTCTGAGCAGCGCTTTGCTGTTCCATCTTGAAGGCGTGATATGCGTGCTGATAATTACGCCGCTGTATTTGGTAATGGCCTACATTGGAGCCGGGCTCTACGCTTATTTAACGGATAAGCTACCCAAGGGAGGCGACAAAACCCTCGTCGTCGCGGCCTTCGCCGTCCTGCCTTTCCTCGCCGGCCCTATCGAAAGCCGGTTCAGCAACCCCGACGACTTTCGGCGCGTCGAAAACGCCGTTGAAATCAACGCGCCGGCGGCCGTGGTGTGGCAGCACATCATCCGGGTGGCACCCATTCAGGCCCAGGACTTGGGTCACAGCGTGATTGACGACATCGGCTTTCCGCGCCCCGTGGAGGCCACGCTCACCCGCGAAGGCGTGGGCGGCGTGCGTCACGCCACGTTCGAGCGCGGCGTCGAGTTCATCGAAACCGTGGACGAGTGGGTGCCGCTGAAACGGATTTCCTTCAGCATAGCCCCGAATACGGCCACCATCCCGCCCACCACGTTCGACGAGCACGTCATCGTGGGCGGCCAGTTCTTCGACGTGCTGCGCGGCACCTACGAGCTGCAGCCGGCCGGTGCCGGACGCACCCGGCTGGTGCTGCACAGCCAGCAGCGCCTCAGCACCCACCTCAACTGGTACGCCGGCCTGTGGACGAGCTACGTGATGAGCGAAATCCAGGGCCGCATCCTCACCGTTCTCAAGCGGCGGTGCGAAGCCGCCCCGGCCGTTGCGAAAAACTGAAAAGCTTTTTCGCTGATAAATCAGCCCTTCGCCCGGCCGTTGCGCAGCGACGACGCCCGCACGAACAGCTGCGGCTGCAACACCACCTGCCGCTGCGAGAAAGGCGCGTCGCCGGCTTCCATCAGTTCGGTAAACAGGCGAAAAGCGGCCTGTCCCATTTCTTCGCAGCGCTGGTCCACGGAAGTGAGCATGGGCTCGGCCACCGACGTGAGGGCCTCGTTGCTGAAGCCGGACAGGGCAATGTCTTGCGGCACCCGCACGCCCCGGCTTTTCAGCAGCTGCAAGGCGCCGAGGATGGCCGAGTCGCCGGCGGCAAACACGGCGTCGGGCGGCTGAGGCTGGGCCAGGAGCGCGGCCATGCACGCCGCGCCGCCTTCCAGGGTCATGTCGCAGTTCATTATCAGCGACTCATCTGGGGCGATGCCGTGGCTCTGCAAGGCGTCGAGGTAGCCCTGGCGGCGGTTTTTGTAGATGTTGAGGTGCTGCATGCCGGCAAAGTGGGCCACCCGGCGGCAGCCCTGCTCCAGCAGGTGGCGGGTGGCTTGGTAGCCGCCTTCGCGGTCGTTGAGCAGCACGGCGTTCACGTTGTCGCCTTCCAGAATGCGGTCGAAAAACACCAGCGGCACGCCGTGCTTGCGCACTTTTTCAAAATGCCTGAAGTCGAGCGTGGTCAGCGAAAGCGACACCAAAATGCCGGCCACCTGGGCGCTGAGCAGCGTTTCGAGGTTTTTGCGCTCCTGGGCCACGTCCTCGCTCGACTGGCAGATGATGACGCTGTAGCCGGCCTTGCTGGCCGCCGTTTCGATGCCGTGCACCACCGAGGCGAAAAAGCGCCCTTCGATGTAGGGCACAATCACACCGAGCAGCTTGCTTTTGCCCTTGCGCAGGGCCGCCGCCAAGTGGTTGGGCTGGTAGTTGAGCTTTTTGGCCAGCTTGAGCACGGCCTGCTTGGTGGCGGGGCCAATGCTGTGGTGGTCGCTCAGGGCCCGCGAAATGGTGGTCATGGACACGCCCAATTCCCGGGCCAGGTCGGCCATGGAAACGGGGCTATTCGCCACGTAAGCTTCTTTCGGTTCGGAGCGGCGGGCAGCCATTTTGGATGGGATAAATGGAAAAAGGAGTGTAAAGCTACTGCGACTTCGCAGCAACCTCCGCCGTTGGGAAAACGCGGGCGCGGCGGGTTAATCGTTTCGTGGGGGCGGCCTGGGCAACGCTGCGGGCAGCGGCATTGGCTTCCGGCAGCAAGCAAATGCGCGGCCGGCGCGGACGTTTTTCGAAATACGGGCGCCCGCCGAAAGGTTTGGGAATGCTAAAGTAGAAAAATAAATTATTTACACAAACGATTGTGAATATCCATAACTTTGGCCGGGCGGCAGAAAGCGGCTTAAAAGCGTAACTCTACACAATCGTTAATGCAAACCGGAATGAAAGCAATAACCAAACTTCTGCTGTTAGCCTGCCTGCTGCTGGGCCTGGGCGCAAGGGCGCAACCCGGTCCCGGCCGGCCGCCGCAAGGCCCCACCACTACCCCGTCGGCGCACGACCCGGTGATGATTCGGCAGAACGGCAAGTATTACATGTTCTGCACCGGCAACGGCATCGCCGTGTGGTCGTCGCCGGACCGCAAAACCTGGACGCCGGAAAAGCCCGTCTTTGCCGCGCCGCCGGCCTGGGCCGTGGCGGCCATTCCCAGCTTCAAAGGCCACATCTGGGCGCCGGACATTTCCTTCGCCAACGGGCAATACAGCCTGTTCTACTCGGTGTCGGCGTTTGGCAAGAACACCTCGGTCATTGGCCTGGCCACCAACAAAACGCTGGACCCGGCCTCGCCCGACTTCAAATGGGTCGACCACGGCAAGGTGATTCAATCGGTGCCGGGGCGCGACATGTGGAACGCCATCGACCCGAACCTGGCCCGCGACGCGGCCGGCGCGCCGTGGCTGGTGTTCGGCTCCTTTTGGAGCGGCATGAAGCTGGTGAAGCTCCAGCCCGACCTCACCGCGCCCGCCCAGCCCGAGCAGTGGCGCACCGTGGCCAAGCGCCCGCGCGACCCCAAGCTGAACGACTCCCTGCCCGGCGACGGCGCCATTGAGGCCCCGTTCATCTTCAAGAAGGGCAATTACTACTACCTCTTCACGTCGTTCGACTACTGCTGCCGCGGGCCCCAAAGCACCTACAAAATGGTGGTGGGCCGGGCCAAAGACATCACCGGCCCCTACGTAGACCGGGCCGGCCTGCCACTGGAGCAAGGCGGTGGCACGCTGGTGCTGGCCGGCGACAAAAACTGGTTTGGCGTGGGCCACAACGCCGTGTGCACGTTCGACAACGCCGATTACCTCGTCTTCCACGGCTACGATGCCGCGGACCGCGGCCGGCCCAAGCTGCGCGTAGAGCCCCTGGCCTGGGACAAGGAAGGCTGGCCGGCGGTGGCAGCGGGAAAGTGAGATGGCGCAATAAGCTATTCTGCCAAGTGCAACCGGGGGACCTCACCCCCGGCCCCTCTCCAAAAGAGAGGGGAGCCTAACGACTTTCGGGCGTAACATGACCGGTGCCCCCTCTTTTTTGGAGAGGGGGTCAGGGGGTGAGGTCCCCCGCTGTGCGCCACAGGACCGTTCTTTTTTGCTCAAGCCTCGTAAATCGCTGCGCCACTAATTGAAAACAACCCCGTTCGTGCCAGACCTTTGGCGCACATCCTAACCGCACCTTATATGAACCCTCTCATTGCCATTCGTGAATTCGACCAGAGCCTTTGGCTGGATTTTATCAGCCGTCCGATTCTGATTAACGGCAAGTTGCAGCACCGCATCCAGGACGAAGCCCTGCGCGGCGTGACCTCGAACCCGGCCATTTTTGCCAAGTCCATCGGCGACAGCGCCGACTACGATTCGGCCATCAAGGCGCTGGCGCTGCAAGGCAAAACCACCGACGAAATCTACACCAACCTGGCCGTGGCCGACGTGCAGGCCGCTTGTGACTTGTTCCGCCCGCTCTACGACAGCGCCGACAACGCCAGCGACGGCTACGTGAGCCTGGAAGTGTCGCCGCTGCTGGTGAACGACACCGAAGGCACCATTGCCGAGGGCCTGCAGCTGTGGAAAACGGTGAACCGCCCCAACGTGATGATTAAGGTGCCGGCCACGCTGGAGGGGCTGCCCGCCATCCGCCGCCTCATTGCCGAGGGCGTGAACGTGAACGTGACCCTGATTTTCGGGCTGGAGCGCTACCGCCTCGTCACCGAAGCTTTCCTGTCGGGCCTGGAAGACCGCGCCAAAGCCGGCCAGCCGCTGGCCTGCATCGACTCGGTGGCCAGCTTCTTCCTCTCGCGCATCGACGTGCTGATTGACCCCATGCTGGAGAAAATCGCGGCGGAAGGCGGCGAAAAGGGCGAATTGGCCGAAAGCATGGTGGGCGAGGTGGCCCTGGCCAGTGCCAAGCAGGCTTATCAGATGTACAAGGAGATTTTTGCCGGCCCGCGCTGGGAAGCGCTGAAAGCCCAGGATGCCCACACCCAGCGCCTGCTGTGGGCCAGCACCGGCAACAAAAACCCGAAGTACGACGACCTGAAATACGTCGAAAACCTCATCGGCCCGAAAACGGTGAACACCGTGCCGGTGGAAACGCTCGACATTTTCCGCGAGAAAGGCCAGCCCGCCGTGCGCCTCGAAGACAACCTCGACAAGGCGCAGGAAGTGCTACGAAGCCTGCCCGAGCTGGGCATCGACCTGGAAGAGCAAACCAACTTCCTGGAAACCGACGGCGCCAAAAAATTCAAGGAGCCCTTCGGTAAGCTGATGGACTCCATTGAGAAGAAGCGCGGGCTGGCCCTGGCCAACACCGTGGACGACGCCACCCTGCAGCTGGGCCAGTACCAGGCCGATGTGGACGCGCAGATTCAGAAATTCAACGAGCAGAATCTCACGGCTGGTTTCTGGGACAAAAAGGCCGACCTCTGGGTGCAGGACGAAGCCGGGCAAAAGAGCATCCGCAGCTTCATGGGCTGGCTGCGCGTGGCCGAAACGATGGTAGGCGCCGTGCCCGAAATCGAGACGTTTGTGAACGAGGTGCTGGCCGCCGGCTTTAAGCACGTGGTGGTGATGGGCATGGGCGGCAGCACCATGGCGCCCATCGTGTTCAAGGCCTCCTTCCCCATGGGCGAGAAAGGCCTGCCGATGTCGGTGCTCGACACGACGGACCCCGGCTCGGTGCGCCAGATTGAAGAATCGGTGCCGCTGGCCGAAACGCTGTTCATCGTG
>DASVTG010000783.1:0-1673 GCA_036387695.1 Hymenobacter sp.
GAGCCGATGCCTTGAGCGGGCAGCGCCTGGGCGTGGAAAAAGCGCACCTAAATGGCCCGCCCGCCGTAGCCAAGCTGCTGAAAGCCGCCGTGGAAACCCTAAAGGCCAAAGGCGCCACGGTGGTGGAGGTTGAGTTGGTGAAGAAAACCAACCCACTCGGCGAGGCCGAGTTCGACGTGTTGCTATATGAGTTTAAAGAGGGCGTGAACAAGTATTTGGCCACCGCCGGGGCCAGCGTGCGCACCCTGGCCGATGTCATTGCCTATAATTCTGCGCATGCCGCCGAGGCCATGCCCATATTCGAACAGGAAATCTTGATTCAGGCAGAAAAAACCGACGGGCTGGGCAGCGCGAAATACCGAGCAGCCGTTCAAAAAACCGTGTCGGAATCTCGCAAAATCATCGACGCCACGTTGCGCGACAATCAGCTCACGGCCATCATCGGCGTGACCACGGGACCAGCCTGGTGCATTGATTGGGTGAACGGGGACTACTCCACGGGGGTCGACTTTTCGTCGCCCGCGGCCATGGCCGGTTATCCGCACCTGACCGTGCCCATGGGCCAAGTGCGTGGGTTGCCGGTGGGCCTGTCGTTTGTGGGCGCCGCCTACCAGGAAGGAAAATTGCTGGGGTTGGGCTACGCCTACGAGCAGGCCACCCACCACCGCGCCGCCCCCAAAATGCTGCCGACAGTGGTGGCATAGCAGGCCCTGTCATTGCGAGCGGAGCGCAGCAATCCGTCCTCTCTTCGCGACTGGCGCTAATTTCTGATAAATCCATACACAAAGCCCCAGCACTGCGCAGTACTGGGGCTTTGTCACATTACTAAGCGAGTCGATGAGACCAGGACGGATTGCTGCGCTGCGCTCGCAATGACAGGCGGCGCACCTCAGAAAATCTTGCCCGGATTCAGAATCCCATTTGGGTCGAACACGCTTTTGATGCCGCGCATTAGCGCCAGGTTGGCTTCGGGCAGGGCAATGCCGATGTAGCCTTTCTGCACCAGCCCGATGCCGTGCTCCCCGGAAATGGTGCCGCCCAGCTTCACGCACAGCTCAAAAATTTCGGTGATGGGCTGGCGCAGGCCCGCGTTCCACATCTCGTCGTCCAGCTCGCCGCGGATGATGTTGACGTGCAGGTTGCCGTCGCCGGCGTGGCCGTAGCACACGCTCTTGAACCCGTAGCGAGCGCCGATTTCCTTCACGCCTTTCAGCAGGGTGGGCAGCTCGGCGCGGGGCACCACCGTGTCTTCTTCCTTGTACACGGAGTTGTAGCGCACCGAATTGCCGATGTTGCGGCGGATTTTCCAGAGCTCGTCTTTTTGGGTGGCGTTGTCAGCCAGCAGAATTTCGCCCACGTCGTAGCGCTCCAGCACACCGTACACCTGCTCGGCTTCCTTGTAGAGCTGGTCCAAATCCTGCCCGTCGAGCTCAATCAGTAGGTGGGCGGTGATGTCTTCGGGCAGCGTGAGCGGGATTTTCAGGTAATCCGACGACCAGGCAATGGCCTCGCGCTCCATGAATTCCATGCCCGAGGGGATGATGCCGGCTCGGAAGACAGCAGATACGGCCTCGGCGGCTTGCGCTTCCTGGCGAAAAGGCACCAGCATCAGGATGTTGTGCTGCGGAAAGGGCAGCAGGCGAAAAACCACTTTGGTGATGATGCCCAAGGTG
>DASVTG010000784.1:0-3433 GCA_036387695.1 Hymenobacter sp.
ACCAACAACCGCGGCGGCGTGTTTGCCCTCACCTACACAGTGACGCAGGGGCCCTGCCAGGCCAGCGCCGTGCGCACGGTGGTGCTGGCGCCCACGTCGTCGCAAAACGTGGGGCTGAACCTGCCGGTGTGCGCCGCCGCGCCGCAGTACGCGGGCCTGGCCCCGTTCGACGCCACGCTGGAGCCGATTCTCGTGGCTCCCAACGCCAAGTTCGTGTGGGATTTTGGCGACGGCAGCCCCACCAGTGACCTGGCTTCGCCCACCCACACCTACCAGAAGCCCGGCACCTACAACATCACCCTCACGGCCCGCTACGCCAGCTGCGAAGTGCTGACCGGCTTTGCGCCC
This sequence comes from Hymenobacter sp., assembly GCA_036387695.1. Classification (GTDB taxonomy): domain Bacteria; phylum Bacteroidota; class Bacteroidia; order Cytophagales; family Hymenobacteraceae; genus Hymenobacter. Next base: position 349 of record DASVTG010000784.1, read on the forward strand.
CTGGAAGTGGGCGAAGTATTCGTGCCCAACATCATCACCCCCAACGGCGACGCGAAAAACCAGACGTTCCGGCCCCGGTTCAGCTGCGAAGCGACTTCGCTGGAAGTGTTTTCGCGCTGGGGCCAGCGCGTGTACCAAACCGACAACTACCGCAACGACTGGGACGCCAGCGGCCTGGGCAACGGCATTTACTACTACCTGCTGCGCGACGCCAACGACCGCCGCGTGAAAGGCTGGGTGGAGGTGCGCCGCTAAGCGCCCCAAGTCCAAAAAACACTTGCCCAATGAACCAGGTCTTGCTTTAATCATCTGCAAATCAGATATTAAATACAATTTTTCAGCAAACGCTCATCTTTTATCGCCTACTTGTTGGTCTCCGGAAATTGTCGTTCCACTGCTGATTTTCGGAGGCTGCTACTGTTCTGTTGAATTATACGCCTTGTTGCCGTTTAAATGAAGCTACCCCTACTCGCTATCCTTGTATCTGTACTGAGTTTGTCGCGTTTCCACGCGGCGGCGGCCCAACCCCGCCTACAACGCCCGGCACCCGCCGAGAACACCCTCGAATTCATTGAAAACAAAGGCCAGTGGGACGAGCACGTGCGCTACGCGGCGCCGCTGCCCGGCGGCCGGCTGTTTGCCGAAGCCGACGGGCTGACTTTTGCGCTGCTGGCGGGCGGCGGCCCGGCCCAGCACCACCACGGGGCCGCCGACGTGCCGGCGCCCGAAGGCCCGGTGCGCGGCCACGCCCTCACCCTGCACTTTGAAGGCGCCGCGCCGGCCACCGTCACCGCCGAAACGCCCACGGCCGAGCGCCGCAACTACCTGCTGGGCAACGACGCCCGGCGCTGGGCGCGCGACGTGCGCGGCTTCCGCGAGCTGCATTACGCCGGCTTGTGGCCCGGCGTGGGGGCCCGCGTGTACGAAAACGCGGACCAGCGCCTCGAATACGACTTTGAGCTGGCGCCGGGCGCGGACGCGGGCGCCGTGGCGCTGCGGCACGACGGCGCCGAGGGCCTTGCCCTGGACCCGGCCGGCAACCTGCTGGTGCGCACCAGCGTGGGCACCCTCACCGAGCGGGCCCCCCAGGCCTGGCAGCTGGACGCCGCCGGCCGCCGCCAACCCGTGGCCTGCCGCTACGTGCTGGCCGGCGCGGTGGTGCGGTTTGCGCTGGGCAAGTACGACGCCGCCCGGCCGCTGACCATCGACCCGGTGGTGGTGTTTGCCACGTATTCGGGCTCCACGGCCGACAACTGGGGCTTCACGGCGGCGTACGACGAGCAGGGCAACATGTACGCGGGCGGCATTGCCTTCAGCGTGGGCTACCCCACCACTTCGGGCGCCTTCCAAACCGCGTTTGACGAGCTGGTGGACATTGCCATCACGAAGTACAACACCGGCGTAAGCGGGTCGGCTTCGCGGGTGTGGGCCACGTATCTGGGCGGCGAAAGTTCGGATTTCCCCCACAGCCTGGTGGTGAACAGCCGCGGCGAGCTGCTCGTGTTGGGCTCCACGGGGTCGGACAACTACCCGGTGACCAGCGGCGCGCTGCAACGCAAGTTCGCGCAAGGTGTTCCCACCGCCCCGCTCGGCTCGGGGCCGCCCTACGACGCCCCCAACGGCTCGGACCTGGTCATTACCCGGCTCAGCGCCGACGGCTCGGGCCTGGTGGCCTCCACCTTTCTGGGCGGCAGTGGCAACGACGGCCTGCTGCCCCTGTCTTCCCGCGATTCTCCTTTTGATAACGCGCTGCAGCTGCCGCACAACTACGGCGACCCGTTTCGGGGTGACATCCAGCTTGACGCGGCCGACAACGTGTACATCGCCTCGCACACTACTTCCACTGATTTTCCGATGGCCCGGGGTTTTCGCAGCCAGTACCGCGGGGGCTCTTCCGATGGGGTGGTGTGCAAGCTCACGGCCAACCTTTCGGCGCTGGTGTGGGGCAGCTACTTGGGCGGCGCGGGCGCCGACGCGGCTTATTCCATTCAGGTAGAGCCCACCAGCGGCGACGTGTACGTGGCCGGCGGCACCCTCAGCTCCGATTTTCCGGTGACGACGGGGGCCAACGTCTCCCGCCGGCCCGGCAACGTGGACGGCTTTGCGGCCCGCATTTCCGCCAACGGCACCGCCTTGCTGCGGGCCACCTACGTGGGCACCGCGGCCTACGACCAAGCTTATTTTCTGCAGCTGGGCACCGACGGCGGGGTGTACCTGCTGGGCCAAACGCTGGGCGCTTTCCCCCTTTCACCGGGCCTGTTCAGCACCACCAACGGCACCCTGTTCATCCAAAAACTCGACGCCAACTTGGGCCAGCGCCTGCTTTCCACTGCTTTTGGCAGCCTCGACCCGCTGAACCTGGGCAAGGCCAGCATCAACCCCACGGCCTTCCTTGTTGACCGCTGCGACCGGGTGTACGTGTGCGGCTGGGGCGGCAGCACCAACGGGGCCGGCTCGGTGACGTCGTACCTGGCCGGCAACGGCACCACCACCCGCCTGCCCACCACCGCCGATGCCGTGCAGCGCACCACCGACGGCAGCGACTTTTACCTGGCACAATTCGCGGCCGGCCTCACGGGCTTGGCCTACGGCACGTACTACGGCGGCACCAGCGGCGCCGGCGAACACGTGGACGGCGGCACTTCGCGCTTCGACCCGCGCGGCATTGTGTACCAAGCCGTTTGCTCCTGCTTTTCCGCCACGGGCTTCCCCATTCCGCCGGGCGCCAACACGTATTCGACCGTCAACGGCAGCGGCGGGGATTTTTCGCCGCGCTGCAACAACGCCTCGATTGTGTTCAATTTTCAGCCCGGCATTGCCAACGCGGGCGCCGACCAAGCGGTGTGCGCCACGGCGGGCCCCCAGGTGCTGGCGGGCAGCCCGGCCGGCGGGGTCTGGACGGGGCCAGGGGTGAGCGGCAGCGTGGCCACCGGCTTCGTCTTCACGCCCACCGCTGCCCTGCTCGGCGTGCAAACCCTGACTTACACAGTCGTTAGCACCGGCCTCTGCACCACTTCCGACACTCGCCGCGTTACGGTGGGCACCCCGCCGCCGGCCGCGGTCATCACGCCTTTGCTGCTGGGCG
>DASVTG010000785.1:0-2024 GCA_036387695.1 Hymenobacter sp.
AGCAAGGCGCTGGTGTGGTGCAAGATGCGGCCCGTGGCCCCGTGCGTGTTGGTTAGCCAGTCCACAATTGCCGAGTCGGCGGCGAACACGTTCACCAGCTCCAGGCTTGGGTGGGTGGTGTGGCGCACCGTCTCGGTGGGGGCGGGGGTGTGGTGCAGGCGCAACGCCGCGGCCTCGTCGCCGGGCCGAAACAGCGGGGCCGGCAGCAGCGTGAACGCCCGGCCCGTGATGGCCAGCCGCACGGCGTTCCAGCCGCGCTGGCCCAGGAAATCGTGTTGCGCCGCCAGGGCCGGCACCCCGCCAGCGGTCAGCGTGTAGTCTTCGAGGGCCACGAATTTGCGCCGCTCCACGTCGACGGCTGCCAAGTGCAAGCTGGTGGGGCCCGCCAGCAGGTACAAGTTGTAGGCGGCGGGATTGGCGGGGTCAAACGTCTCGTCGCGCAAGCGCAGTTGGACCGACGGCGCGGCCGTGAGCGCGGAAGAAGCAGGAGCAGCGGAAGCAGGCACGAATCGAAGCTAAACAGGCCCAGTGGCCGGGGCTAAAGATAACGCTTTGCTCAAGGAGGAATGAAGAATGGATGATGAAGGGCGGAGGTTTCGGCGATTTAAGGCCGTTTTTCCGCCATTTCACTTCTCAGGCAAAGCGCACCTGAGGCACAAACAAATCGTCGGGGCTGAGCACGAGGCGCAACACCGGATGCACGCGCGCCGGCGGCAATTGCAGCAATTGGCGCGGGGTGAACCAGGCCAGTTCGGTCAGCAATTGCTGGTCGGGGGCGTGTTCGGGGTCGTGGCCCAGCCGGGGCTGCGAGTCGTCTTCGGCCAGCACTTCAAAAAAAAGCTCCAGCGCCTGCAATTCCCCGGAGCGGAACTCGTGAAGGTGCAGGAAACGGCCCACGCGCACCTCCAGGCCGGTTTCTTCCCGGAACTCGCGCACCAATGCCGCCCGAATGCTTTCGCCGAACTGCCACCCGCCGCCCGGAGGCGACCAGAACGACGCGCCGGTGGGCAGCAGGCCGCGGTGGGCCGCCAGCAGCATGGTGCCGTCGCGCACCAGCAGCCCGCCCACGCGCACGCGCACTTGGCCAGTATACGCCTGCAATAAGGCGTCGGGGGAGGGGAGGGGAGTGTCGGGCATGGCAGCGTCGGGTAGGGGCGCACGGCCAGGTGGAGCAGCCGCGGGGGTGTAGGCCTAACGCGGCGTCCGCAACATTGTTTTTGCAGAGCAGCAAAAACAACGGGCGACGGCTAATACTCGCTACGGTTGAGTTACTTGGCGACGCCTAGCGCGCCAGCGCCGCAAGCGGCTGAGAATGAAAACGACGAGGGCGACGACCAACCCCGCGGCTACGAGCGGCAACAGCAGCGTAAGGGCCACGCCGCCCACGGCCAGGGTGTTTTCCACGGTGGCCAGCACCGGATTGGCCAAGCCGCCCGTGGTGGCGGTGGAGGCCCCCCGCAGCAGGGCGGTGCCGGTTTGCACGAGCCCGGCCGTGCCACCGCCCACCAAAATGCCCAGCGTCCAGCGCAGCGTGGGGTCGAGGTGAGGCAGGGCCGAAGTCATGAAAACGGTGCCAGCCACAAAGGAAGCCGGCGTGGTAAGCATGTCCAGCAAGTGGTCGACCACTGGAATGTAGTACCCCGCTATTTCCACCAACGTAGCGGTGCCCAGCGTGAGCAACGCCGCCCCGCCGCCCAGCCACGCAAAGCCCGGCGCTGGCGTCATGTAGCCGAAGTGGTAGGCCAGGCTGGCCGCCAGCAGCGGCACAAACACCCGGAACCCGCTGCTGGCCGCCAGCCCCAACCCGAGCGCGGCCGCGACGAGAAATTGCATTGGTGGTACTTGGTCCATGAGAGTTGAGGGAAAATGAATTGAGGGCGCTAAGCCAGCAAAAGTGCGCGCCAGCCACGAAGCCGCTACCTTTGGCTAATCCAACGGTAAAGCCCCATAGGAGGCTACCAAGCCTGTTTTGCAGTACTAAGACGCTCTAGTTGTTCGCTGCTAGTACAAAGTGGTACAACAGT
>DASVTG010000786.1:0-13945 GCA_036387695.1 Hymenobacter sp.
TGAGCGTCATGCTGAGCGCAGCCGAAGCATCTCTACCGCTTCGTTGAATTAATATTGAGGTAGAGATGCTTCGGCTGTGCGGACGCCAGATGAGCATGACGTTCCAGCGAAACGTGCTACTACTGGTACCCAAAACGGCTCAAGGCTTTGGGGTCGGTGCGCCAGTTCTCGTTCACTTTCACGTGCAGCTCCAGGAACACCTTTTTCTGGAAAAACTTCTCCATTTCCTCGCGGGCCCAGGTACCTACTTTTTTCAGCGCCTCGCCGCCCGCACCGATGATGATGCCTTTTTGGCTGCTGCGCTCCACGTAGATGATGCCGCGAATGCGGATGATGGTGTCCTCTTCTTTAAACTCTTCAATGACCACCTCACAGCTGTAAGGAATCTCCTTTTTGTAGAGCTTGAAGATTTTCTCGCGAACCATCTCCGCCGCAAAAAAACGTTCTGGCTTGTCGGTTAGTTCGTCTTTTGGGTAATATTCGGGGTGAATCGGAAGTCGCTCGAGCACCAACTGCAACACCTTTTCGGTGCCGAACGCATTGAGCGCCGAAATGGGCAATACCTCGGTGGCGTTGGGCAGCTGCTCTTTCCAATAGGCCAGTTTGGCTTCCACCTCGGCCTGGTCGGCTTGGTCAATTTTGTTGACCAGCAGCAGGATGGGCGTGTCCACCATCTTGCGCAGGCGTTCCACCACGGGCTCCTCGTCGTGCTTTTCGTAGATGTCCGTCACGAACAGCACCACGTCGGCGTCCTCCAGCGAGGAGTACACGAACGACATCATGGCGTTGTGCAGCTCGTACTTGGGCTGGATGATGCCGGGCGTGTCGGAATAAATCAACTGAAAATCCTCGCCGTTGAGAATCCCCAGAATGCGGTGGCGGGTGGTTTGGGCCTTGCTGGTGACGATGCTGAGCCGCTCGCCCACCAGCGCGTTCATGAGCGTGGACTTGCCCACGTTGGGCTTGCCGATGATGCTCACGAAGCCGGCACGGTGGGGTTTAGTTTCGGGGTTCACGATGGATGGGTTTGATAATCAGGGCCGCAAAGGTACGGCTTTCGGCGGGCAAAAGCTAGGCCAAGCAACAATGCGGCGGCTGCGCACCTTGGAAGATGCCAGGCTATGAGCAGATTTTACCTCATCGAAGCCACACCGATTGACTGCGTACGCTTGTTAATGGCCTGCCGAAGTAAACCAAGCTTGGCTTCCAGTGGTTGCTTGGCAGACTCACGATTCACTGGCACGCGTTGGGCGGCCTTGCTTCGAGAGTCTGCGCGTCGCTGCTGAACTTTGCATCAATGAATTCCCTCACCTCCGCCCCCGACACTGCTGCCCCGACACCTGCCGCGGCGGCTGCAACCATTACCGCCCGCCGCATTGGCGTTTTACTGGTCAACCTCGGCACCCCCGACTCGCCCAACACGCCCGACGTACGCCGCTACCTCAACGAATTCCTCACCGATGGCCGCGTAGTCGATATGCCCGCCGCCATTCGCTACCCGCTGTTTCAGGGCTTGGTGGTGCCGTTGCGCGCGCCGAAGTCGGCCAAAATTTATAAGGAATTGTGGACGGAGCGCGGCTCGCCGCTGCTATTTCACGGGCTCGACTTGCAGAGAAAAGTGCAAGAGGCCCTGGGCCAAGGCTACGTGGTGGCCTTCGGCATGCGGTACCAAAAGCCCAGCATTGCCAGCGCCTTGGAAGAGCTGCGCGCCGCCAACGTGGAGCGCATTGTGGTGCTGCCGCTGTTTCCGCAGTACGCCTCGGCCAGCACGGGCTCGGTGCAGGAGAAGGTGATGGACATCGTGAAAGACTGGTGGATAGTGCCCAGCATCAGCTTCATCAGCCAGTTTGCCACCGAGCCGGGCTTCATTGCCACCATTGCGGCGCGGGGCCGCGTGGAGATGGCCAAGCACGACTACGACCACGTGGTGTTCAGCTACCACGGCATTCCGGAGCGCCACGTGAAAAAAGGCGACCCCACCAACTATTGCCGCTTCGGCAGCTGCTGCGACACGCTCACCGACCAAAACCAGTACTGCTACCGCGCGCAGTGCTTTGCCACTTCGCGCCTGGTGGCGGCGGAGCTGGGCCTGGCTCCCGAGCAGTACACCGTCAGCTTCCAGAGCCGCTTGCAGAGCCGCTTGCGCGACCCGTGGCTGCAGCCTTACACCGACGAAGCGCTCAAAGAATTTCCCGCCAAAGGCATCAAAAACGTGCTGGCTTTCTCGCCCGCTTTCGTGGCCGACTGCCTGGAAACGACCATTGAAGTCGGCGAGGAGTTCAAAGAACTGTTCGAGGAAGTGGGTGGCGGACACTGGCAGCTGGTGCCCTCATTAAACTCGGAGCCGCAGTGGGTGGATGCCGTAGCGGGCATGATTCGGCGCAACTAGGGCTGCGGCTTGGTTGGCTTGCTCAACAGTAGGTGGGCGCCCATTTGCCCAACAAAGCTGCTCATGTCATTGCCAACTTGCGGCGTACCGACAAATCCCTGCACGCCGAGGACGGCGGAAAACGCAAACCTGCGCGATACCTGATAGCCGAACTGAAAGGTGGGCTGCACAAAGGTGACCTGGCGGCCGGCATACCGCGTGGTAGTAATCGGGCCGCCCAGTGTATCAGCGCGCATTCTGTCGAAACGGTGGTAATACGCCCGGCCCACTCGCAGGCCAAAGCCCCAGCTTCGGACGTCTTCGACCAACAGCACCGTGGGCTGCACGTAAGCGTAGGAGTAGCGAACCCGGTACTCCGACGCGGAACCAGTGCCCACGCACTCAAAACAGCCGCCGGTACTGCCCGAGCTGCCGGCGCCCGAAGCTAGACCCGCGTGTCCGCCCAGGCGCCACAAGCCATTCGGCGACTCGTAGTAATAGCCAAGCCCGAGGTCAGCCGAGCGAAATGCCTTGCTAGTACTAAGTCCCCCTTTGTTGAGTAACGCAGTGTGCACAACCAGCCGATTGGTGATTTGGTAGCCTGCTTGCACTTCGCTGGCGTTGGCGCCTGTTGATACTCGTATCTCGGCTTGGCCTTGTTCCCTGGTGAGTGGGATGTACGCCGTGTGGGGCACCAAGGTGCGTGCGCATCCTGCCAGGAAGAAAGCGGACGATAGAATTGGTAGAGGTAGCTTCATGGCAGCAAGAGCTACTTAAGCACCAAAAGGTTGCGTGTGACTACCTCAGCGGCGGCGATAAAATGCACTCACGTCGTGCGCGGGGCTGCCGTAGAAGTCGCCGTCGGGCACGGGCTCCAGGCCTAGCGCGCGCATCATGGCGGTTTCGTATTCGCGGGTGACCTGGATTTCTATGTAGGGCGGGTAGTTCAGCACCGATTCGGCATTGAGCGCGGGCACGAATACGTTGTCGCCCTCCGAGTCGAGCGAAGCCACGCCGATGGGCAGCAGGATGTGGTTCTCGTATTCGTTGATGTGAAAGCGGCCGTCCAACTCAATGTCCAAGTAGCGCACTTTCAGGGCTTCGGGGTCCACAATCAGCTCGTGCACCGTGCCCAGCGCTTGGCCGTCGCCGCCCCGCACGGTCCAGCCGCGCACGTCGGGGTTGCCATCGGCCACTTCAAAATCGGTCAGGTCGCGCAGGCGGCGTAGCACAGGGGTTTGCATGGATAGTATGAAAGGTTTATTGAGCGGGTTCGCTCAGGACGCGCACTGTAGCGGCCGCATCGATTAGGAACTGCTTGTTTTGCTGCCGGTCGGCGGCCGTGGCGCTCCGGCCGGAAAGCTGATTGGCTTGGCGTACCAGGTCAGCAGCCGGGCTTTCCAGCTCCGGGTAAGCTTTCTGCTGCATGGCCCGGATGAGGCCCGCGGCGGCCACAAACCCGGCTCGCAAGCTGCTATTGGGTTCGCCGAGGCGGCTGGTGGCGCTGGTCAGGTTATCGCGCTGCTCCAGCACGGTGGGGTCGCGCAGGTCGTCGCGGTCGGTGAGAGCCACGAGCACGCCGGTCAGTTTTTGCAAGCCGTTGCGGGCGTAATCCGGGGCCGCGGGGTCGGAGGCAGCCTGCGCGGCCAAAGAGGCGGCCGTTTCGGAGCCAGCGGCTGCTTCTGCCTCGTCTACCGCATTTCCGCCAGGGCCAGCCGGGTTGTGCGACTGCCGGAACGTATGCGCAGCGGCCGTATCGGCAGGGGTTGATAGCTGGGCAGTGGTGTCGGTGGCGGGGGTACCGCTGGTCGCCGGAGGAGCCGGCTCGTCGGCCGGGTCGGGGCGGAGGAAGAAATAGGCCGCCGCTGCTAACACGGCCAGGGCCAATAGCACCAGCAGCCACGGGCTTGGGGCCGCTTTCTTGCGTTGAATGTTGATGTCGGCCATGTTAGATATTGGGTGATGCTTGGGCTTACGAAACAAGGTAAAAAATAGTCGGCATGCTTCCGGAGCCCGCTACTGGTGCCCGGCCCAAAGTACGGAGCCGTAGCTGCACAGTTGCCCCGGCAAATGTCGTACTTGCAGCCGCCCCGGTGCCCAGATAGCCGGCCCCTTCCATGCCACTGTCACCCAAGTCTAACGCTTACCTAGCCGATTTGCAGGCTCGGGGCCTGCTGCCGCCCGAGCAGGCGGCTGCCATCGCGGCGGCCGACGAAGCCCGGCCCTTTTCGCTGCACTACGAGCTGCGGGCGCTGCTCTACCTGGGCATTACGCTGCTGGCCGGCGGCTTGGGCGTGCTCATTTACCAGAATATCGACAGCATTGGGCACGGCGTTATCATCCTGATAATTACTGCCCTGATGGCCGCTTGCTTTGGCTATGCGGCCCGGCACCGGGCACCTTTCACCTGGGGCCTGAGCGACCGCACCTCCGTTGGGGCCGACTACCTGCTGGTACTCGGCTGCCTGCTGTTTGTGGTGCTGGAAGGCTACGCGCAGTACCAATACGGCATTTTTGGTACGCGCTATGGGCTGGCTACGGCGGTGCCTGCGCTAGTATTTATACCGCTGGCGTATGCATTCGACCACCGCGGCGTGCTGGCCATGGGCCTCACGGCGCTGGCCTCGTGGGTGGGCCTCACGGTGGCACCCCTGGCCGTGCTCACCGAAAACGAGTTTTGGAACGATAGCATTCGCGGTGCGGCCATTGGCTTGGGCCTGCTATTGATGGCGGCTGGCTTCTACTCTGAGTACCGGGGCCGCAAAGCGCATTTTGCTTTCACCTACCTCCTGCTGGGCAGCAACCTGGCACTGGCCGCACTGGCCACGTCGCTGTTTAGGGCCACTTTTCACGAGCAGCCCGGGCTGGGGCTGGGCATTGTGGTGCTTATGCTGGCGCTGTGTGCGGGGCTGTTCTGGTACGCCCGGCGCACGCAGTCCTACTGGTTTATAGTGCTGGCGGCAGGGTATGCCTATTTTGCGGCCTGCTACGTGCTGGTACAGGTGATAATATTGCTGCCCAATGACCTTATTATGTTGGCCGCAACCATCTTCTTCCCGCTTTCGGCGCTGCTAGTCGTGCTCTTTTTCGTCAATTTGAAGAAGATATTGCGCGGACCATCGGGCCCCGACACCTCCCCGCCCATCTCTGCTGCGCGCCCATGAAGCTGCAAGCCTACGACACCGCCTGGGCATTCGGCACTGCTTTGTGCACGCGGGTGGCACGCTGGCAGCGGCAGCAGTTGCTCAGTTCCGCACAACAGGCCGACATCGAGGCCGCCTATCCACTGGACTACTACCGGCCCGCCTGGCCCCTGAGCGTGGGGCTCTTCATTTTCACCTGGCTTGGGCTGGCCATGGCCGGTGGCTTTTCATTCTTGATTACCGGCAACTCGCCCTTCGCCGCCGGGGTGCTCTATTGCGCGGCGTGCTTTGGCGTGCTGGAACTGCTCATCCGCGAGCGGCGCTTCTACCATGCGGGCCCCGACAACGCCCTGCTCTACTCGGGCCTGGGAGCGGCCAGCGGTTTGGTTTTGTACGTCTTTTCCGAGTTCATCCGGCCGGAGCGGCAGTACTATGATTTTGGCTTGACCAGCGGCTACCTCGCCGCCCCACTGCTCATAATATTGGTTGTACTGGCTTTCGCCGTGTTGCGCTATGCCGATGCGCTGGTAACTGCGGCAGCCTTTTTCACCATTTTGTTGCTGGTGGTCATCGCTGCGCTGCAAAGCAACCTGGGACAAGCGTTGTTGCCTTTTCTGCTGATGGGCACAGCTGCCACCGTGTTGGTATTGCGCCGCGTGGTGGCTCGCCGCCTAGCCAGCACTCCCCTTGCCGATTATTACGCTACCTGCCTACTAGTGCTGAAAGTGCTGGGGCTGGCGGTGTTTTACCTTGGTGGAAACTACTTGGTGGTCCGCGAGGGCAACGCCGAGCTCCACCATCTAATGGCGTCGGAGCAGGTGCCGTTTGCGCTGCTTTTTTATGTCCTCACGGCAGGCATTCCCTTCCTCTACATCACGTGGGGCCTGCGCCGGGCCGACCGGGCCACATTGCTGCTGGGCCTGTTGGCGCTGGCATTTTCTCTGTTCACGCTTCGGCATTACCGGTCGCTGCTGCCGCCCGAAATTGCAGCTCTGGTGGCCGGCGTGGTGCTGGTGGCCTTGGCCGGTGCGCTGCTGCGGGCGCTGCGCCCGGCCCGCTTTGGCCTCACCTCATTGCCCGACGATGAGCCCCAGCATTTCAACTTGGAAAACCTGATTCAGGCCCAAACGGCCCATGCCCCCGCCGCACCCGCGGCCGGCGGGTTCGAGTTCGGCGGCGGGCAATCGGGGGGCGGGGGCGCTACGGGGCAGTTTTAGCTACGCCGCTACTGGACGGTACAGCTTAGCCAGGGTCTTCACGGCGTAGTCTACTTCGTCCGCCGTGTTCATTTTGCTCATCGAGAAGCGCACCGTGGCGCGGTCGGGGTCGCAGCCCAGGGCTTCCAGCACGTGGGAGCCCGCCTGCGCCCCGCTGGTACACGCCGAGCCGCCCGAAGCCGCCACTTTGCTGATATCAAGGTTAAAAAGCAGCATCTCGCTGATGGCCGAAGGCGGCAGGCTCACGCTCAGCACGGTGTACAGGCTCTTGTCAGCCACCGCCGAGCAGCCGTTGAACTGCACGTCATCAATTTCGGCGCGCAGCTTTTCAATAAACCGGGTTTTCAGCGCCTGCACATGGGCTTGGTGCGCCGCAAGGTCACGAATGGCTATTTCCAACGCCTTGGCCAAGCCCACAATGCCGTACACATTCTCGGTGCCGGAGCGCACGTTGCGCTCCTGTGCTCCGCCGTGAATGAGCGGGCTGACTTGCGTGCCGCTGCGCGTGTAGATGAACCCCACGCCTTTCGGGCCGTGAAATTTGTGGGCCGAACCCACCAGGAAATGGTTTTTGAGCTGCTGCACGTCGTGGCGGTAGTGGCCCATGGTCTGCACCGTATCGGTGTGAAACACGGCGTTGTGCCGGGCACATATTTCACCAATGGCCACGATGTCGTTCAGGTTGCCAATCTCATTGTTGGCTTGCATCAAACTCACAAACGTGCGCGACTGACTAGCCAGCAACTCTTCCAAATGGCTTAGGTCCAGCGTCCCCTGCTCGTCGTGCCGCAGGTAGTGCAGTTCTACTTCGCCAGCTTTCGCCAGCGCCTGCAAGGGGTGCAGCACCGCGTGGTGTTCCAGGGGCGAGGTAATGGCGTGCTTCAGACCCAAGGTGCGGACACTCCCGAAGGCGGCGTAGTTGTCGGCCTCGGTGCCGCCGCTGGTGAAAATGATTTCTGCCGGCGCGGCATTGAGCAGGTGCGCCACGGTTTTGCGGGCGTTTTCGATGGCGGCCCGTACCTGCCGGCCCGGCCCGTGCAAGCTGCTGGGGTTGCCGTAATGCTGGCTCAGGAAGGGCAACATGGCCGCCAGCACCTCGGGGTCGAGGGGGGTAGTGGCGGCGTTGTCAAAGTAAACAAAGGGAGGGGTGGAAGGGGTGGTTTGCGTCATATAAGGAGGAAAAATCCGAAACCGCCGGGCGTGGGTGCGCCCGGCAATTCCGCAATATCATTATACAAACCTCGGACATTTGATGGAAACCAATCCGAGGCCGCCGCTCAGCGGATAGCCTACCCGTTTGCAGGGACCTGCTTTATGCTTTCACCGCAATAATTTCCTTGATGTCGCCGATGATTTTCTGGGCCAGGTAATCGGCCGTGGCGTTGGAATCCGACTCGGCGTAGATGCGAATAATGGGTTCGGTGTTGGACTTGCGCAAATGCACCCATTCCTTGCCGAACTCAATTTTCACCCCGTCAATGGTGTTAACCGGTTGCTTGGCGTAACGATTTTGCATTTTCACCAGCACGTCGTCGGTGTTGATTTCTGGCGTTAGCTCAATTTTATTCTTCGAAATAAAATAGCCGGGATACGAGTTGCGCAAGCGGCTCATTGTCAGTCCAGCTTTAGCCAAATGCGTCAAAAACAACGCAATGCCCACCAACGCATCGCGGCCGTAGTGCAGCTCCGGGTAAATGATGCCGCCGTTGCCCTCGCCGCCAATCACGGCGTTGGTTTCCTTCATTTTGGTCACCACGTTCACCTCCCCCACGGCAGCGGCGGCGTATTGGCCACCGGCTTTCTCGGTCACGTCGCGCAGGGCGCGGGTGCTGCTGAGGTTGCTCACGGTATTGCCGCCGCCCAGCGCTTTCAGCACGTAGTCGGCCACGGCCACCAGGGTATATTCTTCGCCGAACATCTCGCCGTTCTCGCTCACCAGGGCCAGCCGGTCCACGTCGGGGTCCACCACAATGCCAAGGTCGAAGCCACCTTTTTCCAGCACCTTGGCGATGTCGCGCAAGTGCTCGGGCAAGGGCTCGGGGTTGTGGGCAAAGTCGCCCGTGGGCTCGCAGTGCAGCTTTTCGATGGTGGTTACGCCCAACGCCTCTAGCAGCTGCGGCACGGCAAAGCCGCCCGAAGAATTCACCGCATCCACCACCACCCGGAAATTGCGGGCCCGAATAGCTTCTACGTCAACCAAAGGCAAAGCCAAAATGGCTTTAATATGCTTCTTCAGAAAAGCAGTATCCGTGGTGTACTGCCCCAGCTTGGTTACGGTCGCAAACTCAAAATCCTCGCTCTCAGCCAAGGCCAGCACCTGTTGTCCATCGGTTTCGGAAATGAACTCGCCTTGGGCATTCAGCAGTTTCAGGGCATTCCACTGCTTGGGATTGTGCGACGCCGTGAGGATGATGCCGCCGGCCGCTTTCTTGGCGGGCACGGCCATTTCCACGGTGGGGGTAGTGCTCAAGCCCAGGTCGCACACGTCGAGGCCGAGACCTTGAAGGGTAGCGGCCACCAAGCGGCTAACCATGTCGCCCGAGATGCGGGCGTCGCGGCCAATAACAATAAGCTTGCTGTCGGTGGCTTGGATTTTCACCCACGTACCGTAAGCAGCGGCATATTTCACCACGTCGAGCGGAGTCAGGCCTTGCCCAACTGGCCCGCCAATGGTGCCACGAATGCCGGAAATAGATTTTATGAGGGTCACGGTGTAGAGGTTTTGAAAGACCAAAATTAGGCACTGGCAACCGGTTGGCGACGTCCGGTTTTATCTTTGGAACAATGGAAAACTCTGCTTCTGCCCTTAGCGCCCTGCTTACCAGCGCCCGCCGCCCGGCCCAGTTGGAAGCGTTCGGCCGCTTACTAGATGTTTTGGACCGCCTCCGGGCCGAGTGTCCTTGGGATAAAAAACAAACGCTGCAATCATTGCGCCACCTCACCATTGAGGAAACCTACGAAATCAGCGACGCGATTTTGCGTGACGACTTGCCCGACCTCAAAAAAGAGCTTGGCGACGTGATGCTGCACCTGATTTTCTACGCCCGCATTGCCGCCGAAAAAGGCGCTTTCGACATCGCCGACGTGCTGAATGCGCAATGCGAGAAGCTCATCTACCGCCACCCCCACATATACGGCGACGCGCAAGCCGACGACGAGGACGCGGTAAAACGAAATTGGGAACAACTTAAACTCAAGGAAAAAGGCAATACCAGCGGCGTGTTGGGCGGCGTTCCTACCTCACTTCCGGCCTTGGTGAAAGCCATGCGAATCCAAGAAAAAGCCCGCGGTGCCGGCTTCGATTGGGAGCAACCGGAGCAGGTTTGGGAAAAAGTTAGAGAGGAGTTGGGGGAATTTGGCGACGAATACAGCCACGGCAATCCCGAGAAAATGAACGCAGAAAAGGCGGCCGATGAGTTCGGTGATTTACTTTTTTCACTGGTCAACTTTGCCCGCTTTGCCGGCATCAACCCCGAAGAAGCCCTTGAGCGCACCAACCGCAAGTTTATCAGCCGTTTTCAGTATCTTGAGGCCGTGGCTACAGCCAACAATCAGCGCCTTACTGACCTCACTTTGGCGCAAATGGACGTGTATTGGGAAGAGGCCAAAAAGCACCTAGCCCAACCCCGTGACGCGAGTTAGCGTTGTAATATATCTACCTTTCTTTTCTTTCTTTTCTGCTGGCTCTGACCAATTTTTTGTTTGGTCGGGCAGCCCTTTTTGGTTAGGTTTGCCCAGCTAAGGAGGTCGGCAGTGTAGTTTGGTATTCGGTAAGTGCCAGTTTTAATCCTTTTCAGTACGGGATTAACGATTGTTATTTTGCCGCAGGCTGCGCTCCTAACCAACTTTTGCTCTTTCTTTACCCACTCAATTCAACTACTTCACACAACAACCCCAAACACTCCGGAACAATGGAACAGAAAAATGCCATGAATACGAGCCCCCGGCCCGCCGCTACGGCCGCCAAAGCCGAAGCCCAAAGCAGCGGTGGAGCCTCGCTGTTCTCCGTCCTGGTTATTATCCTAGCCTTCATCGTCAGTGTAGTCGTCTACAAATTTGTACTAGGTGACGGCAGCCACTTTCAAGGCGGCGACAACAAAAACAACCCCATGGCCGGCGACTACCTGGGCATAGTTTACAAAGGCGGCGTCATTGTACCCGTTCTGATGACCATGTTGCTTTGCGTGATTACTTTCTCCATTGAGCGCTTCCTCACCATCGGCAAGGCCAAAGGAAGCAAGAGCATCGAATCGTTTGTCCGCAGCGTGCGTCAGAAACTAAACGCCAACGACATCAACGGTGCCCTCGCCGCCTGCGACCAACAGAAAGGTTCGGTAGCTAACGTAGTAAAAGCTGGCTTGCTGAAATACAACGAGATGTCCCGCGAAACCGGCATGGGCACGGACCAGCGGGTACTCGCCATCCAGAAGGAAATCGAAGAAAGCACCGCACTCGAATTGCCCATGCTGGAGAAGAACCTGGTTATCATTTCCACCCTAGCTTCCATCGCCACGCTGACGGGTCTGCTCGGCACGGTATTCGGCATGATTAACGCCTTCGCCGCTCTGGCGCAGGCCGGTAGCCCCGACGCCGTAGCTCTGGCAAACGGTATCTCGGAAGCCTTGATTAACACGGCTTTGGGCATCGGCACCTCAGCCCTGGCCATTGTGGCCTACAACTACTTCACCAGCAAAATTGACGAGCTGACGTATAGCATTGACGAGGCTGGCTTCAGCATCATCCAAACCTTTGCAGGGCAGCACGGCAGCAACGCAAATGCTGGTCAGCCGGTTCGGGCGGTATAATTCCGTTTCTCACTGATGCACTAAAATGTGGGGCGATTCGTTTAGCAAAAAAACGAATTGCCCCCTTTTAATCCCACCTCGCAATGCCTAAAGTAAAACCGCACCGTACCTCGCCGTCGCTCGACATGACGCCGATGGTGGACCTGGCCTTCTTGCTGGTGACGTTTTTCATGCTCACCACCAAGTTCGCCCCCGAGGAGACAGTGGTAGTGGACACGCCATCGTCTGTTTCAGAGCTCAAACTGCCCGAGAGCAACGTTATCACGCTTACCATCGACAACAAAAAACGCGTGTTTTTTGGAGTTGACGACCCCAAAACGAAAGTGCAAGCCTTGCAAAAAGTAGGTGCCAAATACGGCGTCAACTTCACTGCGGCCCAAGCAAAGGAGTTTGGTAATTTGCCCAACTTCGGTCTCCCCATCAACCAATTGGGGTCTTACCTCAACGTTGAGAAAGAAGAGCGCAAGGCGCTGAACGCCCAGCAGCCCGGTGTTCCCATCGACTCGTTGAACAACCAGCTCATTGACTGGGTGCTCGAAGCTCGACGGGCCAATCAGGCCATCTTCAAGAAGCCAACTTACATCGCCATCAAAGGCGATGGCAACGCTGACGTACCGACGGTGCAACAGGTTATCAAGCTTCTGCAGGAACGCGACATCAACCGTTTCAACCTCATCACGGACTTGGAAAACAAGCCAGTTGCTGCTCAGTAACTCTAAGCAAGCGCACGAGCTGTTCGTCTCCCAATCCATTCACTTAAGTAAATCCCATGGCAGAAATTCAAGGAAAAGCCGATTCCGGTGGGAAAGGTGGGAAAAAGCGGGCCAAGAAAATGTCGACTAAAATCGACATGACCCCGATGGTGGACTTGGCCTTTCTACTGCTCACCTTCTTCATGCTCACCACCACCTTCGCTAAGCCCAACGTGATGCAGCTCACGATGCCAGTGAAGAAGACCGATGACGTGGAGGACACGAAAATCAAGGCTTCGCAAGCCATGACCATCCTTCTCGGCAAGGACAACAAAGCGTACTATTACTATGGCCTCAACACGCCAAACGACAAGACCGTAGCGAAGCCTGAAATAAAGGTGACAAACTTCTCGGCCAATGGCATTCGGCAGGTCCTGTTGGAACGCCAACGCCAGCGCCCTGAGCCCATCATCCTTATTAAACCAACCGAGGACGCCAAGTATAAAAACATGGTGGACATTCTGGACGAGATGAACATCACGGGCCAGAAGAAATACGCGCTGGTGAAGGTGCCCAAAGAAGACCTGGACCTTATTAAAGAATCAGCCTTATGATGGATAACGCGCAAATTGCCAAGGCCAGCTTAAACGACATCGTTTTTGAAGGCCGCAATAAGGCATACGGAGCATACGTGCTTCGCCGGTTGTACCAGCGGCACGTCACGCGGGCGCTGATTGTGGCCACGGCGGTGTTTTTGCTGTTGATTGCTTTTCCCCTCATTTCGCAGTACCTGAAAGACAGGCTGCCGAAAGAGCCGAAGAAAAATCTTCAGGAAAACGTGCTGATGGAGGCACCGCCCTTGGACGACACCAAGCCGCCACCCCCACCCCCGCCACCCGAAGCTCCGCCGCCCCCGCCGCCCAAGCTCACCACCATCAAATTCACCCCTCCGGTGGTGAAAAAGGATGAAGAGGTGAAAAAGGAGGAGGTTCCGGACCAGGAAGAATTGAAAGACAAAACCGTAGCCACCGTGACCGTTAAAGGCAACACAGATGCGGTGGACCTTTCCGAGCTTTCCGGCGAAGGCGACAAGGTGGTTGAAGAGGTGGTTGAAAACAAAGTCTACACCTACGTGGAGCAAATGCCGACGCTGCCCGGCGGTGGCGGCAACGCAGCCATTGTAGCAGCCATTCAGAAGGCAACCAAGTACCCCCCGCTGGCTCTTCGCAACCAAGTTGAAGGCCGCATCTTCGTTAGCTTCACGGTGAATGCCCAAGGTGAGGTTTCGGACGTGAAAGTGGTAAAGGGCTTGGGTTCTGGCTTGGACGAGGAGACGATTCGGGCGGTAAAAACCCTGCCTACGTTCATCCCTGGCAAACAGAACGGCCGGGCAGTAAGCGTTTCGTTTACCGTTCCGATTACCTTCAAAATTCAGTAATTGTAACCAAGGCTTTGGCCTGGCTTACTTGAAACCCCGAATTGAGCTTTGCGGCTTGATTCGGGGTTTTTCATTGGTATGAAAAAATTATGGGGTGCTGTTGAGATGCTTGCATACTACCATGGCTACGGGAAGCGTTGGCGAGCAATAAGCTATTAGGAGCACATTATTTATTTTATTTATTCAATGGCCTGGCTCACTCTTCACCTTAAATCAGTCACCATGTCAACTGTCCTCACTGGCTCACCCGACGACATTGTCTTTGAAGGCCACAACCCAGCC
>DASVTG010000787.1:0-3032 GCA_036387695.1 Hymenobacter sp.
GCTCGCCCCACTTCTTGTAGTCCTTGGGCGGGTAGGCCCAGCCCGTGTAAATGGACTCGTAGGGCTGCCCCGGCGCCCAATAGTGGCGGTACGGCGTGGGCTTGACGGACATGGCCTCGGGCATGAAGCCAATCTGGGCAATGGGCTTCATGCCCCGCTTGATGTAGGTGTCGAAAATGCGGTCCACGATGGTCCAGTCGTACACCGGCTGGCCGTTCTTGTCTTCGGTGTAGGCGTTGGTCGAGCCCCACTTTAGGCCGGGGGTGCCGTCGCCGGTGGTGAGTAGATTGTGAGGGCGCACGTACACCGGCACCGGGCTCAGGGCCGCCAGCTCAGTGAGCAGCTTCTGCCCGTCTTTCATGTAGGTGTAGTTGGGCTCGTCATAGCCAAAATAGGCCCACAGCGGCTGCATGGGGCCCACCTGCTTCGTGACATCCACGGTGATGGCTACAGGGGCAGCCGGCGCGGTTTGGGCCAGGACTGCGGAAGCTGAGGCGGCCAGCAGGGTCAGCAGCAGGCCACATGAGCGGGAGCGGGCGGCAAAGCGAGGAATTAAATTTTTCATGCTGCTGATGATTTGGCGGTGAATTCGGGTAGGAACGCGCCGTGGCGCGTTCGGCGCCACAAAGACTTGGCGTTGCGGTGGCTTGTAGGTGAGGTCCTGGATGCGGGGCGTCGTACTTGTGCCGAACGCGCCAAGGCGCGTTCCTACGGGTGGTTTTGTGGACGAATGCGGCGTTCGGGCCTTGTTGTTCTGGCGCAGTAGGAACGCGCCGTGGCGCGTTCCTACTGCGCCGTCAGCTCCAGCACGTGGCTGGTGAGGGCACGGGCTTCGCGGTCGGTGACGACGATGCCGACCTTCATCAGGTAGTCGCCGGAGTAGGTTTGGCCGTGGGCTGCCAGCTCGGATTTCTTGCCGGGCATGAGGTTGATTTCCGCGACGCGGTAGCGGCGGGCGGGGTCCAGGCCCTGGAGCTTCACGGGCAGCACGGTTTCGTTGAAGCGAGTTTGGAGGTTGTAGCTGAAAAGCACGGCTTGGCGCTGGGCTTCGTCGGCGTACATGAGGGCTACCTGGTTGCCCTCGTAGGGCGAGCGCAGGCGGAACAAATCGCCCTGCCAGATGACGGGGCTCAGGCGCTTGTAGTCCTTCACGGCCTGCTGGCTGAAGGCCAACTCGTCGGGCGTCATTTTTTCCACCTCGATGTCGTAGCCGAGCTTGCCCATCATGGCCACGTCGGTGCGGAATTTCAGGCTGTGCTGGCGGTTCCAGTTGGTGACGTGGCTGGCGATGGTGTTCGACGGGAAAAACTGCGAGAAACCCCATTGGATGAACACGCGCTCGAAGGCGTTGGTGTTGTCCGAGGCCCAGAACTCGGTGAAGTATTTCAGGCCGCCGTACTCGGCGCGGGCCCCGCCGCCAGAGCAGAGCATCATGGGCACGTGCGGGTACTTGGCGCGCATGCGGTCCAGCACCTTGTACAGGCCGCGCACGTAGTCGATGTAGAGGTGCGACTGGTCCTTGCCCAGGTACTGCGAGTAGCCGCTGCTAATCATGCGGTTGCAATCCCATTTCACGTAGGCCACGCCCTGGGCCAGCTGCTCGTCCACGGTGCGGTACACGAAGTCCTGCACCTTGGGGTTGGTCAGGTCGAGCACCAGCTGGTTGCGGCTGAGGTCCTCGGGGCGGTTGGGCAGGCGCAGAATCCAGTCCGGGTGTTTTTCGGCCAGCTCGCTCTTGGGGTTCACCATTTCGGGCTCCAGCCAGATACCGAACTTGATGCCTTCTTTCGTGGCGGTTTGCACGAGGTGGCCCACGCCATTGGGCAGCTTGGTTTTGGTGGCCTGCCAGTCGCCGAGGCCCTGGGTGTCGTCTTTGCGCGGGTATTTGTTGCCAAACCAGCCGTCATCCAGCAAAAACACATCGACGCCCAGCTTGGCCGCGTCGGCCATCAGGCCGTCCAGCTTGGGCTCGTTGAAATCGAAAAACGTGGCTTCCCAGTTGTTAAGCAGCGTGGGGCGCGGCAGGGTGCCATCCAGCGTGCCGCCGTGCTGGCGGGCCCAGCGGTGCAGGTTGCGCGAGGCCTGGCCCTTGCCGGTGGTGCTATAAGTGAAGATGAATTCGGGCGTGGTGAAAGTTTGGTTGGCCGGCAGCGTGTACTCCGACGCGTAAGGATTGATGCCCGCCGACAGCCGCAAGGAGCTCTGGTTGTCTAGCTCGAAGGCCAGGCGGAAATTGCCGGTCCAGGCCAGGGAGCCGGCCAGCACCTCGCCGGTGGTTTCGTCGGCGGGCTTGTCGAGGGAGATGAAAAAAGACGGCGTCTGGTGCCAGCCGGCGCGGGTGCCCAGCTTGGTGTCGATGACTTTGCTGCCGCTGGTGAGGCGGCTTTCCTCCTGCTTGGCCTCCTCGGCCCAGTCGCCGTGGTACTGCGTCAGCCAGTACTGCCGGGCATCGAAATGCAGCATCGCGGAGGCGTAGTTGGTCAGCACCACGGGCTTTTTCTCGCGGTGGCGGACTTCCGTCCAGGTCTTGATGACGTCCTCTTTGAAGTAGGCGGTGAAGTGCAGCAGCACGTCCACGGGGTACTTGGGGTCGCGCAGGTGCACGGTTGTGGTGGTCACGTCGTCGCCCGCTTTGCTGGTTTTCGCGTCAACAAAAGCCAACGCCAGCGAGGGGTTGCCGTCCGTGTGCACCACCCGGATGGCGGGCTCAAAGAGGTTATCAGTGCCGGCGGGCACGTAGGCTTCGTGGCGGTTGGGCAGCAGCTTTTGGTCGGCAGCGGCCAGCTTGGGCCCGAGGTAGGTTTGGTAGAGTTTCTGTTGGTCGCCCACGGCCAGCACCAGGCTCACGTGTGCGGTTTCGATGGCAATGGGCGGCGGGGTCTGGGCCATGGCGGGCGGCGTGAGGCAGGCGAGCAGGAGGAAGCAGACGAAGCGAAAGGGCATAATTGGGATGGAGTTGGGATATTTGGGCGAGCGGTGCGGGTGGCACCTCACCCCCTGACCCCCTCTCCAAAAAAGAGGGGGCACCGGTA
>DASVTG010000788.1:0-9164 GCA_036387695.1 Hymenobacter sp.
GGTGGTACGCAGGTTGTCGAGAATGATGAAGTTCTCGACGCCGCGCACGGGCTGATAGGTCTTACTCTCAATGTCGTAGTATTCCTTGGCCCCGGCCTCGTTCACTTTATAGAAAGAGGTATTACCGGCGGTCAGCATTTCCGTAACCCAGGCGGCGGGCTGCTTGCCCTCGGCCTGCATCAGTTCCACGCCCTTTTGCACGCCCAGGGCATCCCAGGTTTCAAACGGACCCATTTCCCAGCCGAAACCGGCACGCAATGCGTCGTCAATCTTGTAGAGCGCGTCGGTGATTTCAGGAATGCGGTTGGTCACATAGGCAAACAGGCTGGCGAAGCTCTTGCGGTAGAATTCGCCGGCTTTGTCCTTGCCCGTCACCAGCACGGCGAAGCGGGGCGCCAGCGTTTCCATGCTCTTGGTCAGCTCCAGGGTGGTGAATTTCACCTTGGCGCTAGGCTTGTATTCCAGCGTGTTCAGGTCCAATGCCTGGATTTCCGACTTGCCGCCTTCGCCTTTTACTTTCTTATAGAAGCCCTGGCCGGTTTTGTCGCCCAGCCACTTGTTCTCGCCCATCTTCTTGAGAAAGTCGGGCAGCGCGAACACTTCCTTGGCTTCGTCGTTGGGCAGGCCTTGAGCCAGACCGTTGGCTACGTTCATCAAGGTATCAAGGCCTACCACGTCAGAAGTGCGGAAGGTGGCCGACTTGGCGTGGCCAATCACCGGGCCGGTGAGCTTGTCCACTTCCTCCACCGTCAGGCCCAGTTCCTGCATGATGCGCAGCACGTCCATGATGGCGAACACGCCCACGCGGTTGGCAATAAAGGCGGGGGTGTCTTTGGCCAGCACCGTGGTTTTGCCCAGGTACAAGTCGCCGTAGTGCAGCAGGAAATCCACGATGGCGGGGTCGGTGTCCGGCGTCGGAATGATTTCGAGCAGCTTCAGGTAGCGCGGCGGGTTGAAGAAGTGCGTGCCGCAGAAATGCTTCTTGAAATCGTCGGAGCGGCCCTCCGTCATTAGTTGGATGGGAATGCCGCTGGTGTTGCTGGTGATGAGCGTACCCTTCTTGCGGAACTGCTCCACACGCTCAAACAGGCTCTTTTTGATATCCAGGCGCTCCACAACCACTTCAATGGTCCAGTCGCAGCCGGCGATTTCCTTGAGGTTATCGTCGAAGTTGCCGGTTTTGATGCGGCCGGCGTCGGCTTTGCGGTAGAGCGGCGACGGATTGGACGTGATGGCAGCTTGCAGGGCGGCATTCACCAAGCGGTTTTTCACCGCCGGCGCGTCCAGCTTCAGGCCTTTTTTCTCTTCGTCGGGCAGCAATTCTTTCGGCGCAATGTCGAGCAAGAGCACCTGCACGCCGATGTTGGCGAAGTGGCAGGCAATGCGCGAGCCCATGACGCCGGAACCGAGCACGGCAACTTTCTTGATGGTTCTATTCATCCTCTGGTGGGGTGAAGGGGTGGGAAGGAAAAGAGGTAAACGGGCATGGAAAACCGGTAAGCCTTATTGAGCCGCCGAGGATTCTTGCCGCAGGGATTTCAGCACAAAGTCTTCGAAGAGGGTTTTGCCCTCAATCATGCCCGTAATCTGGGCGGCCACTTTGAAGAAGACGTCAAGCTGGCTTTGCGAGATTTTTTCCCGCATTTTCAGGTTGAAATGCCGCACCGTTTGCCGCGACACCTCTTTCTTCTCCAAGCCGAGCGGCGTCAGGAAGATGCGCACCGAGCGTTTGTCCACCGAGTCGGCCTGCTTGTAGATAAGGCCTTTCTCCTCCATGCTTCGCAAAATGCGGGTGAGGCTGCGGGTTTCCAGGCCGAGCAGCGGAGCAATCTTGGTGGCGGGCGTGCCCTTCTCCTGGTCGATGTTCAACAGCACAAAACCGATGCTGGTCGTGATGTCGTTTTGCGCCGCTTGGGTGTTATACATCCGTGAAATGGCGTGCCAGGCCACTTTGATGTTGTAGTCTACGGTTTCTTCGGGTTTCATAAGCGGGCTGTAAGAGCGGTAAACTTACGAATAATTTGTTAGGCTTGCATACTATATCCGTCATCAAAAAGATGCCGTCAGAAGAGAGGTCCATAAAAAAGAACGTCATGCTGAGCGCAGCCGAAGCATCTCTCCCGCGACACTACCTCCAATTAGTATTGCGGGAGAGATGCTTCGGCTGCGCTCAGCATGACGTTATTAATTGGCTTGCAGCCGGCTACCGCTTCTCGGCGTGTTGGTATAGGCCTTCTATCAGGTCTTTGTTGTTCTCCGTGATGACTTTGCGCTTCACTTTCATGGTGGGCGTCATTTCGCCGGTTTCCACGCTCCACAGCTCGGGCAGCAGCACAATGCGCTTCACCTGTTCCCACTGCGCGAAGCTTTGGTTGTACTTCTTCACCAAGCCCTCGTAGAGGTCCACTATCTTCTCGTTCTTGACGAGCTCTTCGTTGGAGCAATTGGAGTCAACGCCGTTGCGCTTGCACCAGCCCTTGAGGTCGGCAAACGAGGGAATTACCAAAGCCGAAGGGAATTTCTGGTCGGCGCCCACCACCATGGCCTGCTCGATGAGCGGGTCTTCTTTCAGCTTGCCTTCAATGACTTGCGGAGCAATGTACTTGCCGCCCGACGTCTTGAACATCTCCTTCTTGCGGTCGGTGATTTTCAAGAACTTGCCGTTCACCAGCTCGCCAATGTCGCCGGTGTGGAACCACCCCTCTTCGTCGAACTCCTTGGCCGTCAGGTCGGGCTTGTTGTAGTAGCCCTTCATCACGGAAGCCGACCTGGTCAGAATCTCGCCGTCGGCGGCAATTTTCACCTCCACGTTGTCGATAATTAGGCCCACGGTGCCAATCATGTTGTTTTCGGGCTCGTAGCCGCCCACGGCAACCACGGGCGAAGTCTCCGTCAGGCCATAGCCCTCCATCACGCGGATGCCCGCCGCCCAGAAGACACGCGCCAGACGCGGCTGCAAGGCGCCGCCGCCGCTCACGATGCACCGCAGGTTGCCCCCCAAGGCATCGCGCCACTTGTTGAAGATGATTTTGTTGGCCAGCGCCAGCTGGGTGTTATACACAAAGCCCTGGTTCTTCTGCGTGTCGAACTTCAGGCCCAGGTCCAGCGCCCAGAAGAACAGGCTTTTTTTCACACCTTCCTGCTCGTGGCCCTTGGCCACGATTTTGTCATAGACTTTTTCCAGCAGGCGCGGCACGGTGGTGAAAATCTGGGGCTTTACCTCGCGCAGGTTGTCGGCAATGACTTCCATGCTCTCGGCGTAGTAAATGCTCACCCCGTTTATCATGTACAGGTAAGTCACCATGCGCTCGAAAATGTGGCACAACGGCAAGAAACTCAGCGCCTTGTCGTCTTTGCTCACGGGCACAAAGCGCTGCACGCTGCGGCAGTTGCTCAGGATATTGTCGTGGCTGAGCATCACGCCTTTGGGGCTGCCCGTGGTGCCGCTGGTGTAGATGAGCGTGAGCAAATCGTCGGGCTGCACGGCGGCCTTCAGCGGCTCGAGGTCGGCGGGGTTGCCTTTCTTGCCCAAGGCCAGCAGTTCATGGAAATGGCGGGCGCCGGCTATTCGGTCGAAGGTGAAGATGTTTTCGGCCGGGATGTCGAGGTTGGCGGTGGCCTCCTTCACCTTGTCGTACAGCTTTTGGTCGGCCACAAACACGGCGCGCACGCCGGCATCGGTGAAGATGTATTTGTAGTCTTCGACGGTGATGCTCGGGTACATGGGCACGCTCACGGCGCCAATTTGCGAAATGCCAAAATCGGCCAGCATCCATTCGGGGCGGTTCATGCTGATGATGGCCACCTTGTCGCCGTGCTTGAGGCCCAAAGCCACCAGGCCCAGGCTGACCAGATTGGCTTCGTCTTGTAGCTGCTGGGTGCTTTTGGGTACCCATTGGCCGTCAATTTTGGCGGCGAGAGAGTCGCTTTTGGGCGATGTAGCCAATTGGTGGGGCAGGATATCGAAAGCGCGACGAACGTCCATGGGCGGGGTGGGATAAATGCGGAACAAGTGAAATTCAGCTTAAATAAAGAGCTTTTTTTCGGGCCACGCCAGGGCAGTGTTTCTGCACCCATAGCGTCGGGGCTACTTGCTCAAACCAAATCAGTGGTGGAAACAGTCAAAATCCCCGCAGTTGCGGCTTTTTCCTACGTAATTTTGGGCGCTTGCCTTTCCGTCCCCAATGAACCTGGCCCTGTTTTTTGACCCGCTGCCGGAAACGCTAACTGAAGCCGCGCCCGCGCCTACCACGCTCGCCGCTTACGCTACCCGCTTCACCGAGAACTTCCCCGACTGGCGCACCGCCGACCTTGCGCTCATTGGCCTGGATGAGTGGCGCGGCAGCGCCGCTGGCCCTCCCTCCTCCCGGCGGCACGGTGCCAACGAAGTGCGCCAGCGTTTCTACCAACTGCAAAAAGGCACGGGCAACGTGCGCTTCGTGGACCTGGGCAACCTGCGCCCCGGCCTCACGCTGGAGGACACCTACCAACGCCTGCGCGAAATAATTGGCGCGCTGCTCGAGGAAAATACCGTGCCCGTGCTGCTCGGCGGCAGCCACGACCTCGACCATGGCCAGTTTTTGGCCTACGAGTCGCAGGACCGCGCCATTAGCTTCGCCGTGGTTGACTCCCGGGCCGACATGGCCGAGCCTGGCCCCGGCACGCCGCCCGAGGAAAGCCACCTGCGCCGCCAGCTGGTGCACGAGCCCAACTTCGTTTTCAGCCTGGCCCACCTTGGCCACCAGCAATACCTCACCCCTCCCGAGGTGCTGGTTGCGCTCGAAAAGCTGCATTTTGAGACCATGAGCGTGGGCGAAGTCCGCGCCGACCGCCGCCAAGCGGAGCCGCTGGTGCGCCAAGCCGATTTCATGAGCGTAGACATTGCCGCCCTGCGGTGGCAGGACGCGCCGGGCTACTACCCGGCCAATCCCTTTGGCCTGACCAACGAAGACGCGGCTCAGCTGTGCTGGTACGCCGGCCACAACGAGCAGCTCAGCTCCTTTGGCCTCTTCGGCTACCGGGCTGACATTGATGCCAATGGCCTGGCCGCTGCTACGCTGGCCACCATGCTTTGGTATTTCGTGGAAGGCTTCTACCACCGCCGCCCCGAAACGGGTTTCGGCACGTTCCGCTTCCTGACCTACACGGTGGTCCTGCCCGGCAACCCCGACAAGTTGGTGTTCTACAAATCGAGGCGCGCCGACAAGTGGTGGATGGAAGTGGAACGCCTCGGCGACAACGCCGTGAAGCGCGTGGTGCCCTGCACCTACGAAGACTACATGAACGCCTCGCAGGGCGACTTGCCGCAGCGCTGGATTCGGCTGCAAGCCCTTCTGGGGTAATGGTTAGTCGCTCGTTGTCAGTGGTTAGTTTCCGATATCAAATGAGGCAAGCATGGGATTAACCGCTGACAACGAACACCTGACAACTTATACCCGCCGGCAGCTGGCCTTGCGCAACGGCCAAGACCGCGACGAAATTTGGGTGGCTTACCAGGGGAAGATTTACGACGTGAGCCGTTCGCGCCTGTGGCGCCGCGGCAACCACTACGAGCACTGGGCCGGCCAGGACCTGACGGCGGAGCTCGAGAAAGATGCCCCGCACACGGCCCACGTTTTTGATAATTTTGCCGTCATTGGCTTATTGACTTAACTGCAGCGCATGACCACCGAATCGCCTTCCGAGTACAACAACCTCGAAACCCTGCCCACGGCGGCCATCCTGGCCGGCATGAACCAGCTCGACCACACGGTGCCCGAGACCGTGGCCAAGGCCCTGCCGCAGATTGAGCGGTTGGTCGAAGCCATTGTGGCGCGGTTGGGCGCTGGCGGGCGGCTGTTCTACATCGGGGCCGGCACCAGCGGGCGCCTGGGAGTCGTCGATGCATCGGAATGTCCGCCCACCTTTGGCGTGCCGGCGGAGATGGTGGTGGGCCTCATGGCCGGCGGCGACTCGGCCATTCGAGTGGCCGTGGAAGGCGCCGAGGACGATGCCGAGCAAGCCTGGAAAGACTTGCAGACGCATAACATCAGCGCGAAAGATGTACTGGTGGGCATTGCCGCCTCGGGCCGCACGCCCTACGTAATAGGCGGCCTGACGCAGGCCCGCGCGGCCGGCGTGGCCACGGGCTGCGTGGTGTGCAACGCCGGTTCGGCAGTGGCGGCAGCGGCTGAGTTTCCGGTAGAGGTCGTTACCGGGCCGGAGTTTCTGACGGGGAGCACGCGCCTCAAGGCCGGTTCAGCGCAGAAAATGGTGCTGAACATGCTCACCACTGCCAGTTTTGTTCGCCTGGGTTACGTGCGCGGCAACAAGATGGTCGACATGAAACTTTCCAACGTGAAACTGGTGGAGCGCGGCGAGCGGATGCTCATGGAAGAGCTTGGCATAGAGGCAGCTGAGGCGGCCGAGCTGCTGAGGCAGCACGGCAGCGTGCGGGCGGCCCTGATGGCGCGCTAATCGCGGACAGGAACGTGCAGTGGCTTTTTTGGCGTTAGGCCATTCCATTTTACTCAGGCATGGAAACCGAACGCGCCGTGCCGCGTTTTAACCAAACGCCTTCCACCGCACCATGCACACCATTGAGCCCTACTACAACTGGATTGACCAGTACTCGGCTTCCGAGGACCCCCGCTCGCCGTTGTTCGAAGCCGAAAACAGCCTCGAAAGCTACACGAACACCATCTACGGCTACTACATCCACCCGCAATGGGATAGCCTGGGCTCGGACACGCTGTTTCTGAAGATTCTATTCGTTGATTACGACGACGGCATCGCCGTGCTCGAGTTCATAGGCGAGTGGAACGACGCCATCGAAAACGACATCATGGAGCTCAAGCGCAACATCGTGGACGTGCTGGTGCACGAGGGCATCCGCAAGTTTGTGTTGGTTGGCGAAAACGTGTTCAACTTTCACGGCTCCGATGACTCGTACTATGAAGAATGGTTTGAGGACGTGGAAGATGGCTGGATTGCGGGCGTGAACTTTCAGGAGCACGTGCAGCGCGAAATGCACCAGTACAACGTAGACAACTACATCAACTTTGGCGGCCAGCTCGACGATTTGCCGTGGCGCACCTACGAGCCCCGCCGACTGTTTGAAGTGGTGAACGCCTTGCTAAATCGCCGACTGGGAGCCCCGGAAACAACCTTGGAATAAACAAAAAAGCCTCTCCATTGCTGGAGAGGCTTTTTTGTTACCGAAAGGCCAAGAATTACTTCTTAACTTCTTCAGCGGGAGTTTCGGTGGCGGGAGCCATTTTGTCGGCACCGTCTTCCATTTTATCAGCAGTAGCATCGGCGTTTTCACGCACCGAGTCAGCGGCGTTCTCCATGGCGTCGGCCTTTACTTCGCCAGCGTTTTCTACGTTGTCAGCCGACTGCTCAACGGCCTCTTCTTTCTTGCTTTCGCAAGCGGTGAACGAGAACGAGGCAGCGGCCAGGGCGAGGAACAATACTTTTTTCATCTTGGGTTGGGGTTATATATGATGTGAAATCGAGTTAACCTTCGAAAGACCAACCCGAAGGCGGTTTCAAATTCGGGGCTTTATACCCGAGCTTACAGAAGGTAACCCGCCCTACTCAAGATTTATAAGAAATTGACAAAAAGAGCCTTTTGGACGTTACCGCCGCGCCCCGCTATTTTTTGCGGAACACAATGCCAATGGGCACGCCGCTGAAGTCAAAATGCTCACGCATGCGGTTTTCCAGGTAGCGCGTGTAGTTGGCTTGCACGTACTGCGGCAGGTTGCAGAAGAAGGCAAACACCGGGTTGTGCGTGGGCAATTGCGTCACGTACTTGATGCGAATCATCTTGCCTTTCAGCGCCGGTGGGCCGTACTTCTCAATCTCCTTCAGCATGATGTCGTTCAGCTGCGAAGTCGGGATTTTGCGGCGCTTGTTGTGGTACACCTCAATGGCCGTTTCGATGGCCTTGTGCACGCGCTGCTTGTTGAGCACCGACACGAAAATGACGGGGATGTACGCAATGGGCGCAATCTTCTCCAGGATTTTCGCCTCGAATTCCTTGGCGGTGTTGGTATTTTTATCTTCCACCAGGTCCCACTTGTTCACCAAAATCACGATGCCTTTGCGGTTCTTGTCGGCCAGGGTGATGATGTTCACGTCCTGGGCCTCAATGCCGCGGCTGGCGTCGAGCATCACGATGCAGACGTCGCATTCTTCCAGCGCGCGCAGGCTGCGCATGTTGGCGTAGAATTCGATGTCCTCGGTCACTTTGGCCTTGCGGCGCAAACCGGCCGTGTCCACCAAAATAAACTCGTTGCCGAACGCGTTGTAGCGCGCCGAAATCGAGTCGCGGGTGGTGCCGGCAATGTCCGTTACGATGCTGCGGTCTTCGCCCAGCAGCAGGTTCACCAAGCTGGACTTGCCCACGTTGGGGCGGCCCACCACGGCAATGCGCGGAATTTCCGATTCCGGCTCTTCCACGCCGGGGTCGTCAAAATGGCTCACCACGGCGTCCAGCAATTCGCCGGTGCCGTGGCCGTTCTGGCTGCTGATGGCGAAGATTTCGCCCTCGCCCAGGCCCAACGAGTAGAACTCGCCGGCGCCGTGGGCGCGCAGGTTGGTGTCGGCCTTGTTGGCCACCAGGTAGATGGGCTTTTTGCCCATGTAGCGCCGCAGCACGTGCGCAAATTCCTCGTCGAGGCCGTGCACGCCGGCTTCGGCGTCCACCATGAACAGGACCACGTCGGCCTCCTCAATGGCCAGCTTGACCTGCTTGTTGATTTCGCCCTCGAAAATGTCTTCCGAATTGTGCACGTAACCGCCCGTGTCGATGACGGTGAAGTTCTTGCCAATCCAGTCGCCGTAGCCGTAGTGACGGTCGCGGGTAACGCCGCTCTCGTTGTCCATGATGGCCTTGCGCTGGCCCACGAGGCGGTTGAATAGCGTGGACTTGCCCACATTGGGCCGCCCCACGATGGCGATGGTGTTTTGCTTAGACATGTTGTGTGCCCCAGCCGCCGACCCGACCTAGATTCGGCAGTGCCCGGGGTTATTTAGTTATGGATGGTCGGAATGTTGTTTTTATCGGTTGAAACAGAGCGTCATGCTCATCTGGCGTCCGCACAGCCGAAGCATCTCTACCTCAATATTAATTCAACGAAGCGGTAGAGATGCTTCGGCTGCGCTCAGCATGACGCTCT